>JAFOKI010000065.1 GCA_017419895.1 Eubacterium sp.
ACAGGGAACTCGGGGATTCGGAGCTTATCGGATACGGAGCCGAGATCAAGATAATGAAAGCCGAATCAGCCAAGGCGATGATAGGCGGGGAGGAGCAGGACATCAACCTTTATCAGGGAACTGTTGCCGAAACTCTCGCGCTTAACGATATCGAATATGACGACGACGACCGTATCTCGCCGGCGCTTGAGGACGATGTGACTGACGGTGCTGAGATCACACTCGACAGAGTCGAAATCAAGGTCAAAGAAAAGACCAAGACAGTGAAATTCAAGGAGGAAGTCCTCCTCGACCCGTCGCTCAGATCCGGCGCCGTCGACATGACGGAAGGGAAAGACGGAAAAGCCGTCTATACATACACCACGACATACGTCAACGGTAAAAAGGAGAGCACCAAGAAAAAACGTAAAGAGTGGATCGAAAAACCGGTGGATCAGGTCCTTCGTCTCGGTACGAGCGAGACCGGCGAGTCCGGACCTGTGACGTACAGCTGGACTTTTACGGGCAACACAACTGCGTATTATGCAGGCAAGAACGCGACCGGAGCGCTCGGCACGCGCTGCTACTACGGCACATGCGCGGTAGATCCTTCTTTCGTTCCTTACGGAACAAAGCTTTTCGTCGAAGGTTACGGCACGGCTATCGCTAATGACTGCGGCGGGGCTGTCAGAAACAATGTGGTCGACCTCTATATGCACAGCACCAAGGAGTGCTACAGCTGGGGCCGCCGTTACGTAACGGTTTATGTGCTGGACTGACGGCAGACAGTATGAGTAAACATTAATGAAATACTGAATTGATTCAATAAAAGTGGCTTCTTATGAGGCCTTTTTTATTGTTAGTATATAATAGTTGTTGGAGAGCCCTTGAAATCATTACCTTTTTGCTCATATATAATAAAGGACAAACTCGGGCCTGCCGGGGGCTTTGGTATACAAAAACCGGGCAGTTCTGCAGCATTTGTGTAACTTTGTCAACGTTTATCGGGTGCCGCTGCGACGCTCCATCACATTCATGGAACCCCATAGCGTTCAACCGTTGAAAAAGTTACACAAATCGATCTGTCCGGGCCGTTTTGTGATCGGGCACGCTGCCATGCCATACATTGTGTTTGATTGATGGCCGAAAATGACGTATTGGAAAACTGAGCGGACTCATGTAGGTGAACGAGTTATTCCGACATAATCGTTGATAATAATTTGATTCTGCGGAATGATCCGACAAGGAGCCCGATACGAAGTCCATTTTGTCGGAAAAAGGGGTATGAGTGAACTCTATTTAAGGATAACGGTGAGATCATTAGTTAGATCCGGGCAAAAAACATCTATCATGTGCTGATGATCCGACATAAAAGAGTGTTTGATACGATAAATGTCGGAGGCGTCCTCCAAAACCGGAATTGGATCGGGAAAATGTCGGAAATACGCAGATGGATCGCGCACAGACACGGCATTCGAAGAAAACACTTAAATCTGACGAGAACGAAAATCACAAGATCGAATAAGGCATAAAATGTGTATCACAAACATATATTCTACATAAAAATGTGAACAAACAACAAAAAACGGTTGACATGCCGAACTTATGATGTTAGCATGTAACAAGCAAGCCGAAATCCCCGAAAGACGGGAACGGCAGGAGGAAAACTTGTTTACATCAGTCGCTATCAGCATTATTATTATCGGCATTATCGAGGTACTGTTAGCAGCAGTACCTTATCATAGTGCTGAATATCATGCCTGAAAGCTGACTGAATTGCCGGAGACGATCCGGCTGAAGGATAAGCGGAATACCGGGGCTCGATGTTTGGCACATCAGCTCCGGTTTTTTTAACGCAACTGACAGGAGGAACAGTTTATGGAAATGACAGGCGCCAAGATACTTATGGAGTGTCTTCTGGAGCAGGGGGTCGATACTGTTTTCGGCTATCCCGGCGGCACCATTCTGAATGTGTACGACGAGCTGTACAAGTATTCGGATAAAATCAAGAACTACCTTACTTCCCACGAGCAAGGCGCAGCTCACGCGGCTGACGGCTATGCGCGTTCGACGGGAAAAGTAGGTGTTTGCTTCGCGACATCCGGACCGGGAGCGACCAACCTGACGACAGGTGTCGCAACGGCTCACATGGATTCATCACCGGTCGTATTCATTACGGTAAATGTGTCCGCGAACCAGCTGGGAAAAGACGCTTTCCAGGAAGCAGACGTGAACGGGATCATGATGCCTATAACGAAGGCGACTTTCCTTGTAAGAGATGTTGAGACGCTCGCGGATACGATCAGAGAGGCTTTCGCGCTCGCCAGAAGCGGCCGTCCGGGACCGGTCCTCGTAGACATCCTGAAAGACGCGACAGCACAGAAGTGCGATTATGAATATCTCCCGAGAGAAAAGCATTTCATAAGCGGAGCGCTGGGAGCTTTGTACAAGAGAGCTACGTCTAGCGCACTAAAAATGCCGGAACCGTATCAGGAAGACATAGATATACTTGTCGACATGATAGCGGAATCCAAGAAGCCCATGCTCATCTGCGGAGGCGGGGTCACGAGAAGCCGCGCGCATATGGAGTTCCGTGAATTCGCGCGCAAGCTGGACGCGCCTGTCGCGATCACACTGATGGGCGGCGGAGCGATGCCCGGAGATGATGAGCTTTCAACGGGCATGATAGGCATGCACGGTTCGCAGGCGTCGAACATAGCGGTAGATGGATGCGACCTTCTGATAGCCGTCGGCTGCAGATTCTCTGACCGCGTGGCGCTCAAACCGGATTCTTTCGCCAGACACGCCAAGATAGTCCATATCGATATCGACCGCGCTGAAATAAACAAAAACGTCAAGACAGACCATCATATAATCGGTAACGCGAAACAGGTCCTTGAACTTCTAAACAGGAAGATCCCGCAGTATTCACATCCAGAATGGAAGGAATATGTATTCTCGCATCCCACAGAGACTGAATACGATGAGGATTCGAGCGCGCTCACTCCCAAACAGATCCTTCAGACGATCGGTGATATGATGCCGGAAGACACGATCGTTTCGACGGACGTAGGCCAGCATCAGATGTGGGCGATACAGCATTTCCACTTTACATATCCCGGGCAGCTCATAACTTCCGGCGGCTTTGGAACTATGGGCTTCGGACTTGGCGCGGCGATCGGATCAAAAGCCGGAAATCCTGACAAAACGGTCATACACATTGCGGGAGACGGATGCTTCCGTATGAACTCCAATGAGCTCGCAACGGAAGAATTCTACAAGCTGCCTGTCATCACCTTTGTTTTCAACAACGGATGCCTGGGAATGGTCAGGCAGTGGCAGGAGCTCATGTACGGGCAGCGCTACAGCGCAACGATACTGGACAGGGGACCGGACTTTGTTAAACTCGCGGAAGCGTACGGACTCAGAGGCAAGAGGGTATCGTCGGTTGATGATCTCAAGGTAGCCATAGAAGAAGCACTTGAGGATTACAAAAAAGGCCTCGGATATGTCGTGGACTGCATAGTCGCGCAGCCGGAACTGGTCAGACCGATGGTATCGGGCGGAACTCACATCACTGAGTTTCTGCTGGATTAACGGGAAAGGAGTGGTATAATCATGGATAAAAGAAGAACACTTTCGGTGCTGGTCGATAACCGCCCCGGCGTACTTTCCCTGGTAGCCAGATTCTTTTCCAGGAACGGATTCAATATCGAATCGTTTTCAGCCGGAACAACCGTGGATCACGGCGTCACCAGACTTACGATAGAAGTTACGGCAGATGAAAGCCATACCGACCTTATGGTAGCGCAGCTAAATAAAATGGTGCCGGTCCATTCGGTCAAACTGCTCGATAATGACCATACGATCAGAAGGGAGCTCGTTCTGTTCAAGGTTCGCGCGACAACAAGCGACGTGAGGAACGAGATCATTCAGATAGCCAATATTTTCAGGGGTTCTGTCATAGATGTATCCAGGGAGACTCTTACACTTTCCATTATCGGTGACGAGAAGAAGACCGAAGCGGTCAGGGAAATCCTCGAAGGGTTTGGGATCATAGAGCTCGCGAGAACCGGAATGATAGCTCTTGAACGCGGAAAATATACCATAGACGAAGAAACGAAGGAGAAAGGAGAATTCAACTATGGCAAAACTCTATTATGAGAAAGATTGTGACCTCAATCAGCTTAACGGCAAGAAAATCGCGATCATCGGTTACGGATCGCAGGGGCACGCGCACGCGATGAACCTCAGAGACTCGGGATGCGACGTTATCGTCGGCCTGAGAAAAGGCGGCAAGTCCTGGCCGGTTGCCGAAGCAGATGGGTTTGAAGTATATACGGTACCGGAAGCTACCCAGAAAGCCGACATCATCATGATCCTTATCAACGATGAGAAGCAGGCTGCCATGTACAAGAAGGATATAGCTCCTTATCTCACAGCAGGAAAAGCGATCGCGTTTGCTCACGGATTCAATATCCGTTATGAGCAGATCGTTCCGCCGGCAGATGTCGACGTATTCATGGCCGCACCGAAAGGCCCGGGCCATACGGTTAGATCACAGTTTGTTGCCGGAAAAGGAGTGCCCTGCCTGATCGCTGTCGAGCAGGACGCTACAGGAAAAGCTTATGATATCGCTCTCGCTTACATCGCCGGCATCGGCGGAGCGCGCGCAGGCATCCTCGAGACAACATTCAAGGATGAGACAGAGACAGACCTGTTCGGTGAGCAGTGCGTACTCATGGGCGGAGTCGTCCAGCTCATGAAATGCGGATTCGAGACTCTCGTTGAAGCAGGTTATGAGCCTGAAAGCGCGTATTTCGAGTGCATCCACGAGATGAAACTTATCATCGACCTCGTCAACAAAGTCGGCGTCCGCGGCATGAACTATTCCTGCTCCGACACAGCAAAATTCGGCGAGTTCTATGTAGGACCGAAAGTCCTTCCTGACGACATGGTAAAGGCCAACATGAGAAAAGCCCTCGACGACATCCAGGACGGAACGTTCGCAGGCCGCTGGATCATGGAGAACCAGGTAGGACGTACATTCTTCAACTCCAAGATGAAACAGCTCGCGGAGCATCCGATGGAGGTCGTCGGCGACGAACTCCGCCGCAACATGCTTTGGGGCGACAAACTCGACATGGACGATATGTCGAACTAGCGGCAATCAGGTTATCGCGGCCCGGGGACATGCCGGACCAATATATTTGACAACAAAGGGGGCCGCCGCAGCGGCCTCCTTTTGCATGCTGTTCAAAGGCTTTGTCTAGAAATAGCTTAAGGGATCAAAGGCTGTTTCATTCGCGTGGGTAATGATCGTTTCGATCTCCTTTGCCACGGCTTTTTGGTATTTCTTGGCTATTTTGATTTTCTTGTGGCTGAATTTAGTCGTTATAACGTCCGTCCATACTGAGCCGTCTGCGCCCGTAGTCACTATCGTCTTGGTGAGTTTGGTGACCCTTCCGGACTTTTCCTTATACGTGTAAGTTGTCACGCTGCTTGTATTCGATTTCTCGCCATTATCATCGATCGACGTGTTTTCGATTATTTGTTTGATACGGCCTTTCTTGTCATATGTATTCTCATATGTCGTGCTTTCGCTGTATCCGTAATCGTTGCCGGAAACCCTGGATGTGGGATATCCGTTTTTATCACATATGAATGTGAGGTGGCCCCAGGTAAATTTCTTCGGTTTTCCATTGGAGTGATAAGTCGTTATTTGCTGTTTGCTGATATCAGCATCCTCGTCGTCTATATAATGGACTCTTTTGTGGACCTTGCCTTTTTTATATGTGTAGACGTCGGTCGTCTTTTTTTCTGAGTTATCGTAGATCTTGAGCTTTGTGATCTTGCCTTTCTTTTTCGTGTACTTGTATATGACTTTTCCGCCACCTCCGCTTCTGATTTCCTTTATATTGCCGGACTTATCATAGATCCATGTGCTTTTACCGGGGGATGCTTCGCTTTTTTTGAGCCCCGTCTTGTAATATGTGTATTTGGTCTTGTAGTCCATCGTGCCGCCTTCTGAATAAGCGCAGTGCGTTTCGGCTTTTGTTATGACATAGAATGTCTTTTTCGCCGCGGCGTTTACCTTAACCGCGCACGCGAGCCAAAGCACCGCCGCCAATAGAATGACCAGCGGGATCATAAGCCTGCGGTTTCTGCTTATCGTATTCATTTTTTCCTCCTTTCGATGCACAAAAAGGGATCGGTCGAAATTGTACTTATAATTATATAATAAATCCGCGAAGTTGTATTGTATACATAACAAACCGTGTGGGAACCGTATTCGGTCGGCATTTCCCATGAAACAAAGCTTTGTTGACAGAATTGCATTGGGGCATGGCGCCCCCGGATGTGATATAATAAAAAGACTGAAACGTTTATAACTCTGTCGGGATTAATCAAAGGAGATAATTATGAAAAGAAGTGACATCACGACCATAGGGCTGGACAAGTCCACGCACCGCGCTTTGTACTACGCGATGGGGGTTCTGCCAGAAGAACTTGAAAAACCGATAATCGCGGTAGTCAACTCGCAGAACGAGACGATGCCCGGGCACTGCGACCTGGACAAGATCGCTAAGGCCGTTAAGGAAGGCATCCTTCAGGCAGGCGGAACACCTGTCGAGTTCCCGACGATCGCGATATGCGACGGTATCGCGATGGGCCATTACGGGATGCATTATCCGCTCGCGAGCCGAGAGCTCATCGCTGACTCGATCGAGTGCATGATGAACGCTCATCAGTACGACGGAATGGTACTGATCTCGAACTGCGACAAGATCACACCGGGAATGCTGATGGCGGCTGCCAGACTGAATGTTCCTGCGATCAATATCGCGGGCGGCACCATGGACACAGGTTACTATCAGGGCTGCAAGACCAGCTTTATTGAGCTTATCGAGACTCAGGGAAAGGTCGCGAGAGGCCTGATGACAAAGGAAGAAATGGACTATTTCGAGCACTGCGCGATGCCGGGCTGCGGAGCGTGTAATGAGCTCGGAACGGGCAACACGATGCTTTATCTTGCGGAAGCCATGGGCATGGCTCTTCCGGGCTCCGACACTCCGGCTATGCTTGGTGAGAGAGTCGCGCTCGCGAAACGCACGGGAATCAAGATCGTCGAACTCGTCAAGAAAAATCTCCGTCCGAGAGATATCATTACAAAGGAAGCGATCTACAACGCGCTCGTCGTGACGAACGCCATCGGCGGAAGCTCGAACTCGATGCTCCATCTGCCGGCGATCGCTCATGAGGCAGGCGTGCCGTTCGACTTCGACGAGGCCGAGAAAGTATCCGACAGCACTCCGCAGGTAGTCAAGATCAAGCCGTCGGGCGACGACTACCCGGTCGATTTCTACCGCGCGGGCGGAGTCGCAGGGCTGATGCATGAGCTGATGGACTACGGCCTGCTGAAGGATAATATAACGGTTACGGGCGAAATGCTGTTTGACAACATAAAGGACGCGCCGATCAGGGACGCCAAGGTCATTCGCACCAAGGAGACCGCGTACTCACAGACAGGCGGACTCAGGATCATGTACGGGAACCTCGCGCCGGAAGGCTCGATCTGCAAAGCCGCGGGTGTTCTCCCCGAAATGATGAAACATACGGGTCCTGCTAGAGTATTCGACCAGGAAGAACCGGCTCTCAAGGCGATCTACGGCGGAGAAATCAAACCGGGTGACGTGGTTGTCATCCGCTACGAAGGCCCCAAGGGCGGCCCCGGAATGCGTGAGATGCTCGCGCCGACAGCCGCGATCATCGGTATGGATCTCGGCGACAGCGTCGCGCTCGTTACGGACGGACGTTTCTCGGGAGCGACGAGAGGCGCTGCGATAGGACACGTTTCGCCTGAGGCAGCCGACGGCGGCCTGATCGCGTTCGTTGAGGATGGCGACAGCATCACGGTCGACATCGAAGGCGGTACGCTCACGCTGAACGTTGATGACGAAGTGATCGCTAAGCGCAGGGAGGGTTGGATCCCGCCCAAGCCGCCGGTCGAGGAAGGTACATATATCGAGAGGTACTCCAAACTCGTAAAATCGGCGATGACGGGAGCTGTGTTCCGCAGGGGCAGCGAGCTGTAAACATTGACGTCGGCAGCCAGGAACGGGCTGTTTCATCACAAATTGGCGATTCAAGCAGGATTTGTGTAACTTTTACAATAACTATTGGGTCTCGAATACACAGCATACTTGATGTAGTATCTGTGACAGCCTGAAACCGTTGAAATAGTTACACAATATGCGAGTGATTTGTCGATTTTTGAAAAGAGATAATGATATCCGGTCT
>JAFOKI010000066.1 GCA_017419895.1 Eubacterium sp.
ATACCTCCGAGGACTTTACTGCACGAGACTGTGAGTCTTGCGTGGTTTCCGGTCATCCTGAGTTCTTTGACCGTGCCGACTTCTTCGATTATTCCGGTGAACAATACTTTCACCTCCGTTCTATATCGCCCTGCACGAGAATGTCAGGGCCGACGTATTCTATCGTCAGGTCTTTAAGCATTATCGCGTCTTTCGGATAGGGGACTCCCGCGCCTCCGACAGGCGATTTCGAGCCAGCGCCTCCGAAAAGCTTAGGCGCGGTAAACGCCTGGACGTGATCCACGATGCCGCTCGAAAGAGCGCCCCAGGCGGCTTCGCTTCCGCCTTCCATGAATATGCTGTCGACTTTCATTTTACCGAGCTTTTTCATGAGATCGGGAAGGTCAATGTGACCGGATCCGTCGTCTTCACAAAGGATCGTCGCGCAGCCGGCGGCTTTGTAAAGCGCGAGTTTTTCCTCATCGTCTACAAGCGTCGCGATTATCGTTCTTGGATAACGTGTGTCACCGGCAGTGAAGACAGTTTCCTGTGGTTCCTGTCCTTCCGGGGCGAGAGCTGCCGTTTCGACGACTTTCGACCCGAGCGGGGTCCTGAGACGTGAATCCAGGATTATGCGGACGGGATCGGGTCCCTCGGCGTCTCTTACGTTCAGCGAGGGATCGTCCTTAAGCACCGTACCGATACCGACCATTATGCCTGTGTGTTTTGCGCGCTCTTCATGGACTCTTGCTCTTGCAGCTGGTCCGGTGATCCACTGTGATTCGCCTGTGGAAGCCGCGATCTTACCGTCTATAGTCATCGCGTATTTAAGCGTGACGTATGGGAGTCCTGTAGTTATGTAATGGAAGAATGACGGATTCAGTTTGTCGCATTCTTCCTTCATGAACTGTTCAATCACCTCTATACCGGCATCCCTCAGGATCCCCGCGCCTTTTCCGGCGACGAGGGGATTGGGGTCGTCAGAGCCGATGATCACTTTTGCGATACCGGCTTCCATGATCGCTTCCGTGCACGGAGGAGTCTTGCCATAGTGGCAGCAGGGCTCGAGCGTAACGTACATGGCCGCGCCTCTCGGATCCTCGGTCACTGCCGCGAGCGCGTTTCTTTCCGCGTGGAGCTGGCCGTATCTTTCGTGGCGGCCTTCACCGATGACGCGTCCGTCCTTAACGATCACTGCTCCGACGTGTGGGTTGGGATTTACGTATCCGCCGCTTTTAGCCGCGAGCTCAATCGCTCTTTTCATGTATTTTTTGTCGATGTTGTCAGTCATTTTTCTTACTTTCGTTGTTTTTGCCGGGCGCTTTACCTAACAAAGCCGGCTTCTGCCAGGCTTTGTGAAAAACAAAAAGCCCCGAGACGCACTCAGGGCAGTTCAAACAAAGCGCACCGCGTAATGCTTATAAAAAACTCCGGAACACAAAGATTCCAGAGCAGCATAAACGCTTTCATACCTTCTCCCATCCAGACTATACTGTCGGCTCCGGAATCTCACCGGATCATGCCTTTCGGCTCGCGGGCTGTACCGCCGGTAGGGACTTTCACCCTGCCCTGAAGATATTAAATTCTTTAGTAATTGTAACACGTGCAAGGGTCGTGTCAATGGTAAAAGACGAAAATGTATGAATATAGGAGAAATGGAAAAATGTGGTTGACAGTGAAAATGGGGAAGTGCTACTCTCGTGTTACATCAAAACGGAGGGCATTATGAGCGGGATCAGAAGCGGTGTGATACTGACAGACAGCGAGTTCGCGTCGAGATTCATAAGAGCTGTCGCGGGCTGCGGAAGAGGGATGACTTTTATATATATGGATCCGAATGTGTTTTTCGGAGATCGTGTTGATGAGTCAGACAGAGAATCGTTCACAGATTCTCTTGATGTGATAATCACTGACGAAAAGCTTTCGGATAATTTTGAAAAGGGTAAACTGCTGGTTCTAACAGATGGTATGACTTCCGGTAATTCCGGGGATTCATCAGGAGTTGAGGACGATGAAACAGAGGGGAACACAGACAGCGATATCCACAGAATCTACAGATACGAAGACAGAAGAAAAATAGTATCGCGTATCGCATACATTTTGTTTAAAAGAACGGGCAGGATCTCCGGTCTCGGCGCGGGAAGAAGACATTTCATGACGGCGTTCGTGTCAGCTTCCGGGGGCAGCGGCACGACTTCGCTCGCCATTGCATGCGCTGGCATGCTCGATATCATATACGGCCGAAAAACGTTATATATGAATTTGAAATCGCTCGATGACAGTGCCAGGTATTTTGGGGTGGAGAAGGGCGGCGGGAGGCTTAGGCTGATGTATCATCTGAACCGCGGCGTAGAGTTTCCAATACAGGAATTCATAGTACCGGGAGAGCATGTAGACCGTGTTTCACCGTCTCCGCCCGGAAGGCCGGGAAGTGATCTTACCGCAGCGGTTTACTCGAATTTTAACGATTCGATTGAGAAACTGGGCAGATATGACGGATTGTTTCTTGACATTGGAACTGACTTAAGCGACAGGAATCTTTTTGTCATGTCACAGTGTGATGCGGTTGTCCTGGTTGAACGTGGTATGACTCATAGCGGTACCGGGTTCTCGGCGGATATGGCTGAAATGATAGAGTCAAGATGCAGCGGGACCGGCCTGATACGCGTATCGGTCGGTGGGAATGCCACCGGAATAGAGGAACATGAATGGATAACTATATCAGAGGATCCTGAGTCATTCACACTTGAAAATGGGAGGATAAGGATAAACCTGAACGGAAGATACGGCGCGGAAACGGCTGTTTTGGCAGGGAAAATCGCGGAGGCGGAAAATGGACCGGGCATCGGTGGAATACTACGGGAAAATGAGAAGAACGGCGGAAAAAATGCTTTTAGAGGGATCAGCATCAAAAGACGATGAGAAAGCATGGAAGAAAACTATTGAGAATCTTGTGCTCGACGATTCATGTGGTCTTCCGATCGCGGACCTCGTGAAAATCGTAGACATGATTTTCATCCGCACAACTTCACGGCTCGGGCTCATAGCGCCTTATGTCGATGATGATTCGGTTCGCGAGATCATGGTAAACGGTCCAAATGACATATTTTGCGAATTTGAGGACGGGATAAGACGTATAGAGGAAAAGTTCGGTTCCACAGAAGAGCTTGAGGATGTTATCAGGAGTATCGCGGCAGGAGTTCACAGAGAAATCAACGAGATGAATCCGATCCTTGACGCAAGGCTGAATGACGGGTCACGAGTGAATGCCGTTTACAAGAATGTGGCTGCAGGTGGTCCGGTCCTCACAGTGAGGAAGTTTTCCAAAGAGAGGATAACTATCGAACAGATGATAGGAAGCGGCACTCTTACAGAAGAAGCCGCGGCATTTCTGGAGAAACTTGTAAAGGCGGGATACAACATATTCATCAGTGGGGGGACTTCTTCCGGAAAGACGACATTTCTCAATGCTTTGTCAGACTATATTCCTTCAAATGAAAGAGTCATCATAATCGAAGACTCAAGGGAACTCTGGCTTCCTAATATAGCAAATCTTGTGCAGATGGAGTGTCACGGAGCAAATGCGCTCGGAAAAGGCAGAGTATCGATGGACATGCTGATCCGCACAAGCTTAAGGATGCGGCCGGACCGTATAATCGTCGGCGAGATACGCGGCAGGGAAGTTACGGACATGCTTCAGGCTATGAATACCGGACATGACGGATCCATGTCAACAGGTCATGGTAATTCAGTATCAGGCATGCTCAGACGGCTCGAAGCGATGTATCTTATGGGATCCGACATACCGATGGATTCGATCCGCGCGCAGATAGTCGAGGGAATCGATATAATGGTGCATCTTGAGCGTCTTGAGGACGGCAGACGTCGCGTTGTCGAGGTCCAGGAACTCATCGGTGTGGAAAACGGGAGATACATATTGGTGCCGCTTTTCAGCATGAATGACAGTTTCGAACTCGTGCGCACGGAAGAAAAACTCAGGAATACAGTGAAATTAAGAAGAAAGGGGCTTAGTGCGGCGTGATCGCAAAACATGGGAGAAAACCTCGAAAAAGAGGCTTCAGGAATGGTACGGGTCCGGGATACGTATTGAGTACAAAGGAAAAAGTGCTTCTTGCTGCGGGGCTTACGGGCGGAACTTTGTTTATAAGCTTGGTATTTTATAAAAGCCCGCTGCCCGCGCTGGCCGTGCCTGCAGTTTATCCGCTCGCATTGAAACGGGCTTCGTATGCATTGGAAGCAAGGCGGAAAACCAGGATAAGGAACGCTTTCAGAGATCTTATGAACTATCTGGCTGCGTCGTTTGCTTCAGGAAGACATCTTGAAGAGGCTCTTGAAGATGCAATGTCGGAGATGCTGATCATATATGACAGCAGGGAACCTCTGATTACAGAGATCGCTGCTGTGATTTCAAAGCTCAAGAAAGGCGGAGGCCGTGAGACAGAGATACTGGGCGAGTTTGCCGCAAGAACGGATGTTGAAGAGATCTATGATTTTGTTGAGATCTATGGAGTGCTCAGAGAGACCGGGGGAAATATAGTTTCCGCGCTCGAGAAAAGCGCTGCAATGATAGGGGAGAAAATCACAGTGGAAAATGACATCAAGGGGATCATCATGCAGAAGCAGTATGAGGGCAGGTTGATAACCGTTATGCCGGTCGTTATCATACTTTTCCTCGGTTTGATTTCGCCGGGTTATCTGGACGTAATGTACACGACACTTGCGGGGAGGATAGTTATGACAGCCGCTCTTGCCGCGGTTTACGTCGCTTACAGGATGATAGACAAAATAACAGCGATAGAGATTTAGATATGGACAGGATAATTAACCGGAGCTTTTTTGAGGAAGCAAAAGAATTCTTTTCGAAAAAAGAAAACAAAAAGATGGCGGTACTGATCATAGCCGGAGTTTTCCTGCTGATCGTTCTTCAGACGGCAAAAGGCATAGGCGACGGCAAGAAATATATCGTTTCAGAAGACGGCACTGTAATAGGCCTGATGAGGGATTCGGTGGATCAGGAGGCCGTTTTCCCGCTGACCGTTGAAGCGACACGGGGTAATATCAAAACAAAAAGAGACGTAATGCTGGATCTGAAAGCAAGGGCGACAGCTATGAATGATGAAGAAATAGCTGTGGCTGATACGGGTGTCGTCGAACTTGAAAGCGCGCTCGATTCGATGATCAGGAATGTCGAAGAAGGCGCGGGCATCAGGGTAATGCTTCCGCTATCAGATGAAGACATAAGCTATGAGTGGCGAAAAGAGAATAGCCGCACAAATTACGCGCTTCTTCTGATGATACCAATGCTGCTCATAGTGCTTGTGGAAAATGACAGAAAAAGGACAAGAGACCGCGCAAAAGCCAGATGCGATGAGATAAGGACCGGACTTCCGGCGTTTAACGACAGGATTCTCCTTCTTATGAACTGCGGGCTAATCTTTCATGACGCGTTTTTCAGGATCACGGAGAGTTATGCGATCCGCGGCAAGAAAGGCGTTTTCGGAGAGATGCTAGCGGATATTGGAAGGAAATCTTCTGAATTTGGAAGGCCGGTCGAAAGAGTCATCACAGAACAGGCAGTAAAGGAAGGGGTGAGGGAGTTTTCAAGAGTGGCAGGCGTGATCTCAGACAGCCAGCACAAAGGAACGGATCTTACGAAGGTACTGGAACAGGAAAGCAGGGCTTTATGGGAATCAAGGAAACGCCTTGCGGAAGAAAAGGGACGCATCGCAGAGACAAAACTCACTTTGCCACTGGCTGTGCTTCTAATTGTACTTATTTTGATCACTGCGGCGCCTGCGATACTGCAGGTAGAAGGAGGATGACATGAAAAGATTTATTGGTAACAAAAGTGGTATGGAAATGGTTCAGGTCGCGATACTTATAGCGCTTGCGGTAGCGCTCGGAGTGATTTTCAAAACAGAGATAACCGCGTTCGTGAACAAGACATTCCAGTCATTGAACGGATGACAACCAACAAAAAAGGGAGTGAGATCGTAGAAGCCGCAATTGTGCTCCCGGTGCTGATACTTTCGATCCTGAGTATGCTGATGCTGCTTATTTATGAGTTCAGCGCACTCACCGGGCAGATTGATATGCACAAAAAACTAACGAATGACGCGGTCGCGTCCAAGCGGACGTTTCATGTTTTGAGGGAAACGGAAAACGCTTCAAAGGACGTCAGCGGCATCATAAGCATAGTATTGAAAAAAGAGATAAAAGCGGTCTGCTATGAGATATGTGAGGCAAAAGCGATGCTTCTCGGAGAGGTGATATCGGATGGATAAGAAAGGATCTGTAACGGTTCTAGCGATGATGTTTTTCGTCTCGCTGGTATCCATGATGCTCATATTCATAGATGTTTCAAAAAAGACCGCGGTTGCAAGTGCTGCCGGTGAATTAACACATCTATGGTGCTCGTCCATCCTTGGGGAATATGACCGGGATCTCAAAGACAGGTATGACATATTCGGCTTCAGGGGAATGCCTCCCGAAGTGTGCGAGAAGATAGATGGACTTGCGGCAGACAGCTTTGATGGAAAAGACTACATAGAATACGGCGGATCGTCCTGCGAACTCTACGCTTACAGCCTGGCGGCCACAGAAGCGTTTAAAAAGCAGGTAGTATACGTCGGCGGACTCTGCGCCGCGGGAAGCCTTTTGCCGGGCTCCGGCGGCGCGGGCTCCTCCGGGAGCGGGAATATGGAAAATGCTGAAATCACAGCAAGCGCCGTACTTGACTCCCTGCCGTCGGCAGGATCATCGGGCGGCATCTCGCTTGAGGGACTCAAGGAAGCTGTGAAGAATCTCGGATCTCTTAGTGATGTCATAAAACTTGGTACTGACAAATTCTTTGAAAACAAATATATATTCTCATATTTCAAGTCAAAAACGGACGATCACGGAGTAGGGGAAACGTGGTTCAGGAACGAGATCGAATACATAATATGCGGCAAAAAGTCCGACCAAGGAAATGAAAAAGGTGTCAAGACCAGGATAATCGCAATACGTGAAGTGATGAACATGCTTTACATCATGCAGGATCCAGAAATGGAAGAGATAACGCTCGCCGCGGCAGAAATACTGACACCGGGAGCCGCAGCGCCGGTAACTCAGAAACTGCTTGAAGCAGCCTGGGCGCTTGCCGAGAGCAATAACGATTATAAACTTCTGGTGAATGGCAAAAAAGTTCCAGCAATGAAGGATAAAGATTCATGGGCGATAGATCTGGAATCAATAGTCAAAGGCGGGTTGAATGTAAATGCCAGCGGACAGCACGGGACGGAGGCAGATGGAGGAATGCCGGAGATCCTTCCGGGAAGCGATGGGGAAAACGAACTGCCGGAGCTCAAAGAAGAAGTGGCGTATGTCGATCCGGGAAACGGGACAGGCGATACGTATGATGATTATCTTGCTTTCATGACGTATGTGATGGGTGAAGATATAAAGCTTCTCAGAATGATGGATCTGATACAGATAGACATAAGGTACACGAAAAACGGCGGCTTTCTTATCCAGGAGCACAACGCCGGGCTCTCGATGAAGATATCGGTGAACGGAGAAATATATGAAGCCGAAAAAGAATACATCAAGAGTTAAGCTTCTGCACCGGTCGGGGGGAAAACGCGGGAGCTACATTGTTGAGGCATCGGTCATAGTGCCGGCATTTCTCATAGCGTTTTTCATGCTGATAAGCCTGATACCGGTCATAGCTGCATGTGAAAACATCACGTACATTGCAGCGGAAGAAGTCAGGCTGGAAGACGCGAAATCAGCTTTCAGAGAGAATCGTGCGGCGCTTCCCGTTGCTTTGAATGTAAGAGCGCGGGCGGGCAACAAAGATTTGTCGGGTTTCTATACCAGGGGCTATAAATACAGATACAGCGATCATGGTATGGATGATTTGATATCGATATCTTTCCGCGCCGTATTCAAGGAGAAAAACCCGCTCGGCCTTTACAGCCGCGTGACGTTCGACGGGACAGTGACGGGAAGGGCCTTCACGGGTAAAAAAACGGATTCTGAGCCGGATAGAACGATGTCAGGGGATAATGACCGGATGGTGTATATTTTTCCCGATTGGGGCAAAAAATATCACAAAGCCAACTGTACTCATGTTAAGGCCAACTGCAGACTCGTATATCTGACCGGGGATGTGAAAAGCAAATACCACGCATGTCCGAACTGCGGATCTGGCAGTGCGGCTGTTGGAAGTCCCGTTTTTATTTTCGAATCTGATGGAGAGGCATATCATTACAGGGCTTGTAAATCTGTCACAAGGTACTGTGTGCAGGTAAGAAAAAGCACAGCCGAGGCAAGCGGATATGGACCTTGCAGCAAGTGCGGAGGATGACGATGGAAAAAATAATAGAAGTAAGGTACGCTTCCGGGAGCATAAGGAATTACCAGAAAGACATTTTGTCTGCGGAACTCACAGAGCTTTTTCTTCCGGTGTCATGGATAGAGCATGCGGGAGGATCGACCGGTATGTACAACGCAGAAGGATACAGACCGGTGACAGAGATGTTTGGATTCGGGGTCAAGAGAAAAAACGGTGCTGACATTGCTTATTCATTGTCCGGATATGTGATTTCTGTTATCGGAGCTGCAATGGAGGCAGAGAACAGGTATCTTTTTCCGGAAGATTACGATATCTCTCCGGAACTGGTTTATGCGCGTGTTGATGCTGAATCTCTATACAGCGCAAAGCTCATATGGAAAAGCGCGTTGACGCATTCGCCGGAGAAGAATACGGCATGGCGTTTCAGCGAGGGACTCAAGTCACTTTTCGGGCTTCCGGCATGCAGGAATGCCGACGATCCCGATGGGTATATTGCCAGCATGGTCAGGATACTGTCGGAGGATCACCCGGGGCTGGCAGCTTTGTACAGCAGGATCGACGGGTTCCGGAAAAGCATACAGTTTTCACGAAATCACTGAAATCTTGACTTTGCATACTGATTTTATGCTTTTTGACACTTTCAGGTTGCGAACCTGAATTGTCCGTGAGATAGATAAGTCATGACAGATATTATCTTTAGGAGGGACAAGCAATGACAAGAGAATGGCAGCAGACAAGGAATAAAGATATCGTTATGCCAGACGCGGTTTATTATCAGACGCTTTGGGCGGTAAGAGACTTAAGGCGCATGGAAGGAAGACTCGCTATACTCAGGCAGGAGATAGAATCTGGCCCGGTGCGGGCGGCCGGAGTCGTGAGCGAAGGTAAAGGGAATTATGCGGAGAAGCGGCCCACGGAAGATATGGTTATTGAGAAGACGATGCTGGAAGCCCGCGTTAAGGCGATCCATGATGCGCTTCAGGGCATTCCAATCGTATACAGAGGCTATATCCTCGACAATATCATTCTCCACAGGCAGCACAGCAGTTTCCCGAACAAGATCTGGAAAATGTGGAAGCAGCGTTTCCTGTTTGATGTCGCGAAGAACCTGTCGCTTATATAAGTTCGGCAGGGAAACCAAAAGGCGGCCCACAGGGCCGCCTTTGTCGCGTATTATTGAGAGTTGTTATCTCGTTTGGTTGGGGATCACTCCGAGGATCTCCATGCCGTCGTCTCCCGCTATTACTTCGTGCCAGCCGCCTTCTGCGCAGTAGTTGACATCACCGGCTTTGACGGGTTTGAGCTCGTCGTCTTCTTTGATGAATCCGGAACCGCCAAGGATGTAGATGACCTCGCTCGTTCCGACATGCTGGTGGAATCCAACGGTAGTTCCTGCCGGCATGATATTGTGGATGATTGCCACCATGTCATCTTCCCATCTGGCTGAATTGATGACGCCTACGCCGCCTTTCATGTTGGCAACTTCTTTTCCGACCATTTCATTAAGTGTAAGAACCATTTTTTACCTCCTCTTGGCTTGTGATGCCGCCGGGTGTGGCGTCATCCTTATATATTGTATCCTCCGCGCTGTGCGGCGGTCAATAGCAGATGCGTTATACGTTGAACAGGAATGTGATAATATCTCCGTCTTTCACGACGTATTCTTTTCCTTCGGAACGGAGAAGCCCAAGTTCTTTGGCCTTGGCCATGCTGCCTCCGCATTCGCCCATGAACGCGTCGTAGGCGATGGTCTCTGCCCTGATGAATCCGCGCTCGAAATCGGTATGGATCTTGCCGGCAGCCTGGGGGGCTTTTGTGCCGTTCTTGATCGTCCACGCGCGGCATTCGTCTTCTCCCGCGGTAAGGAATGAGATGAGGTCGAGCAGCTTGTATGAGGCTTTCACGAGTTTGTCGAGACCGGATTCCGTGATGCCAAGTTCGCCGAGATACTCGGCTTTTTCTTCATCGTCGAGTTCAGAGATTTCATTCTCGATTTCTGCGGAGATGACAACGGCTTCAGCGCCTTCGCTTTCGGCGAATTCGCGGACGGCTTCTACATATTCATTGCTTCCATCATCTGCCGCATCGTCTTCTGATACGTTGGCAACGTAGATTATCGGCTTCCAGGAAAGAAGCTCGAGAGTATTCATTATGTCGATCTCGTCCTGCTCGAGGTCTTCCATCGCGCGGGCTGATTTGCCGGATGACATGAATTCGTAAGCCTTTTCCATGACCTCCAGTTCTTTCGCGAGCGATTTATCGTTTCTCGCGGCTTTCTGTGTCTTAGCTATTCTGCGCTCGAGTATCTCCATGTCTGAGAGAACGAGCTCGGTATTTATCGTGTCTATATCGGATATCGGATCGATACGGCCGTCGACGTGAACGATATTGTCGTCTTCGAAACACCTGACGACGTGGACGATCGCTTCCACAGCTCTGATGTGCCCGAGGAACTTGTTGCCGAGTCCTTCGCCCTTTGACGCTCCTTTTACCAGACCCGCGATGTCGCTGAACTCGACAGTCGCGTAAATGGTCTTGCGGGAGTTATATAGCTCGTGAAGCTTTGTTATGCGCTCATCCGGAACTGTAACGACACCGACGTTCGGCTCGATCGTGCAGAACGGATAGTTCGCGGCTTCAGCTCCGGCTTTTGTGATCGCGTTGAAAAGTGTGCTTTTTCCTACGTTCGGAAGTCCGATAATACCTAGTTTCATGTTTTCTCCTATCGTACGGTTAATGATATTGCTTTTATAAGTATATCGCTCAGACGGAAGCGTAGGCAAGAAGAAAATGGGAATGGTGAAAAAAGATGCAGAACATTGCTTGCAGACAGCTTGTACGATATAATCAAAATAAGTGATAGAGAAACGCTGTGTGTGTACCATCGGCATATACATGGAGAGGAGAGAGTATCATGAAACAGAAATCCAAAGTAACAGGCATTTCACGATTTTCCGCCGTATTGCTGATTGCTATGGCCGTCCTTTTCATAACCGGCTGTTCAATTAGTTATAGAGATGTAAAACTTAAGGTCACCATGGGTGATAACATGATGGCTAATGCGACAGTCACGATAGAGAACATTAATCGGGACAATTTTACAGCGGCAGATGATACGGGATTAGGTTTGATCAGGGTATTGTATATTTATACGGATGAAAAGCTGGCGTTGATTGATCAGAGCATTGGTGAGGGGAGCATAAATATGGGTTCTCTTCACAGCTTTGGACCCGGTCCTGCCATAGGTGAAATAACAGAAGAACGGTATGACGGTGTATATGATTATACGGTAACTGATGCGGAGAACGCAGCTTTTAAGAATGGGACAGAAACAAGTTGGACAAAAACGCTTTCATTTCCCGTGGAGGAAGCTGCTAAAGGACGCACGATCACTTTCATTGTGGTTTTAGAGGGTGTGGATAACAGTGGTACTCCTGAAGGACCAAGTGCCAACTATGGAAGAGCAACATCCATACCATTCAAATATTCCGCGGTCACATTTGACGCCAACGGGCACGGAACTTCTCCGGGAATGAAGTACTTCGAAGTTGATGGCAAGTTGACAAAACCTGCGGATCCCTCGGCTTCAGGATGGAGCTTCGGCGGCTGGTACAAAGAGCCTGAATGCAAAACCGCATGGGACTTCAATACTGGCGTTGTAACAGACAACATGACGCTTTATGCTAAGTGGACAGAAGACCCGACACAGCAAATGGGAGAAGACGGCACAGCGTTCGGTCCGGGGGCTTCGGCAGAGGCAGCTGATGCTGCGATCCTCGCTCTTAAGGATGACAAAGATCCGGCCGGCACAGTGTTCGGCGCGCTCCAGCTTAAGGCTTCCAAGACAACAAAGTCTTCCATCAAACTCACCTGGAAGAAAGTCTCCGGCGCCAAGAAATACATAATCTACGCGAACAAATGCGGCAAAGGAAAGAAGTACCAAAAACTCACGACTGTGACCGGCAAATCATACACAGCCAAGAAAGTCG
>JAFOKI010000067.1 GCA_017419895.1 Eubacterium sp.
AAGCTTTGTTCAGGCTTATCATGGATCTCAGCAAAGAGCATCAGCGCAAGATGATTGAAAAATAAACAAAGTGCCGCTTTGCAGCGGCACTTTTTGCGTGCGGACATCTGTCCGGTTTTGAAGTGATTATTTTCCGAGCGATTCTTTTATCGCGTTTCTCACGATCCCGAGACCTTCCATCAGAATCTCGTCCTCGATAGTGAGCGGGGGCATGATCTTGAGGACACCGTCGTGGCGGCCGGCGCTTTCGCAGATCAGGCCGTGATCGAAAGCATTATGGATCGTGACTTTGGCAAGCGCCGGATCGATCGCGTTGAAATCGATTCCCTGAAGAAGACCGATTCCTCTTGTCGTAAGTCTCTCATCGAGTGGCAGGATCTCTTTTTCAATGAAGTCCTTTACGATCTTCTCTTTTCTCTTGACTTCTTCACCGAGGTTGTGTTTGCAGAAGTATTCGATTCCGGCTTTGGCTCCGACGAATGCGGGCTGGTAGCCTCTGAATGTCCCGTTGTGCTCAGCCGGACGGAATATGTCAAGTTCGGGCTTGATCAGGAGAAGTGCCATCGGGGCGCCGTAGCCGCTTATGGATTTCGACACGACTACCATATCGGGAACTATTCCCGCTCTTTCGAACGAGAAGAAATAGCCGGTCCTGCCGTTTCCGGTCTGGATATCGTCGACAATCATGAGAATGTCTCTCTCGTCGCAGATCCTTCTGATCTCACGGAGCCATTTGTCGCTCGCGACGTTTATGCCGCCTTCTGCCTGAGTGGTCTCGAGGATGATAGCTGCCGGCCTGTCGATGCCGGAGTGATCGTCATCGAGCATCCACTCGAGATAAGCGATTGAGTCAATGGCAACTCCGTCATAAGGCGCGAATCTCACATTGGTTAGGGGGATGAACGCGCCTTCTCTGCTCGTCTGGTCGGTCGTTGCGGCAAGCGCGCCGAGCGTCATTCCGTGGAATGCTCCGGCAAAAGCGAGGATGTTGTTGCGCTTTTTATTTTTGCGGGCGAGTTTGAAGGCCGCCTCGTTGGCATTGGTTCCCGTCGGTCCGCAGCACATGATCTTATAGTCAAGTCCGCGCGGCTTGAGGATGAGTTCGTCGTAAGCCTCGAAGAACTCGGCCTTTGCTGAGGTGTATATATCTAGACCGTTGATCAGTCTGTCTTCCGAAAGATAATCGAGGACTGCCTTCTTGATCTCCGGATTATTGTGGCCGTAGTTCATGGAACCTGCTGTGGCAAGGAAATCTATGTAACGGTTGCCTTCAGTATCGAACAGCTCTGCGTTGAGCGCGCGGTCGAAAACGGCAGGATACTTTCTGCAGTAGGATCTTACCTGGGATTCTTTTTTCTCAAAAATCTCAAACACCTTTTGTGCCTCCTTATATATTCTTTACGGATCAGCCGGGTTTCCGGCCGGCCGTATAAATAGTGTCGTTATCAAAATATACGTACAAGATATTGTATCACTTTTCATACATTGAAGCAATAAATATTACAAAGTATAAAACAGGATCTGAGTTTTTCATTGGGACGTGCTTTGGTCAAAAACCCTGATGCCGTGGGCACGCTGATGTGATAAAATATAATAGATAATGTATACGGTGTTCATGCCCGGAGGTGAACGATGAAAATACTTGTCATTAACGGTCCCAACCTGAACATGCTCGGTACCCGCGAGCCGGGGATCTACGGGAATGAAACATACGAAAACCTGATGGATACCGCCGAAGGCGCTGCTTACGCAGTAGGAGCCGAAATCGAGTTTTTCCAGTCGAACCACGAGGGAGATCTCGTAGACAGGATACAACAGGCGTACTTTGACGGGACTGACGGGATAGTGATCAATCCCGGAGCATACACGCATACCAGTATCGCGATACTCGATGCGCTGAAAGCAGTTGCGATACCTGCAGTGGAAGTCCACATTTCAGATGTTAGCAAGCGCGAGGATTTCAGGCAGATTTCATATGTGAGGCAGGCTTGCATCGCAACGGTCATGGGTCATGGCATTCAGGGCTACGGCGAAGCGGTAAAACTCCTGAAAGACCATTTGGAAGAGCAGGGTGAGTGACATGAAGTTTCATTATGAAGGCAAATACAGCGGCGATGAAGCGACATTGCCGCGCAAGAGACACCAGCCGTACGCGCAGATGTTCAAGGAATTTGAAGACAGCAAAAAACTTGGACTTTACGCGAATATCTTTGCGGTGATCATTCTGGTGATCCTGATGATACCGGTGGTTCTCAAGTGGAAGATCGGCATAATCGGCGGATCGAATCTGATCTGGTGGATACTGCCGCTTCTGACTTTGTTCCCGCACGAACTGCTGCATGCCATATGCTTCAAGGAAGACGTGTACATGTATACCAACCTTAGACAGGGCATGCTGTTTGTTCTAGGAACGGAAACCATGAGCAAGACCAGGTTTATACTGATGTCTCTGTTCCCGAATATCGTTTTCGGGTTCGTGCCGTATATTCTGGGATTCATTATTGACTATCCCGGACCCAGTCTTTTCGGCGCGATATGCACGGCGATGGGCGCAGGCGATTATTACAACGTGTTCAACGCCGCGACGCAGATGCCCAAGGGTTCGCGCACGTACATGTACGGATTCCATTCGTTCTGGTACATGCCTCCATCGGACGAACCAACGCATCTGTCCGAAATGGTAGACGATATGGTAAAGCCGGCTGAATATGTGCCGATGCCTGCGGATTCACCGTCCGAGGAGCCTTCGGATGACGCTGAAACAAAGCCGGAATAGCCGGCAGAAAAGGGGTTAGTAATGGCAGTTATCAAATCAGATAAAAAGCTCGGTTTCGGGCTCATGCGGCTTCCTCTCACGGATCCCAACAATGACGGAAGCATCGACCACAAGCTGCTGAGCAAGATGGTCGACTCGTTCATCGAGCAGGGATTCACGTATTTTGATACCGCGTGGATGTACAACGGATTCAAGAGTGAAGAAGCGGTGAAGATATGTCTCACGTCAAGACACGCCAGGGAAACGTTCACTCTTGCGACAAAGCTCCACGGAGGTTTTATTAAAACTCCGGAAGACTGCGATAAGATTTTCAACGAGCAGCTCAGGAAGACCGGCGCTGAGTTTTTTGACTATTATCTTTTGCATGACATCGGTGTAGACCACTATAAAAAGTACACGGATCTCAATTGTTTTAACTGGCTGGCGGAGAAGAAAGCGCAGGGCCTTGCAAAGCACATCGGGTTCTCGTATCACGACAGTCCGGAGCTTCTGGACCGCGTGCTGACCGAGCATCCCGAGCTTGAGTTCGTACAGCTCCAGATAAACTATCTTGATTGGGACAGCCCGGCGATCAGGTCGGGAGAGTGTTACAAAGTCGCCGAAAAACACGGTAAAGAAGTCATCGTAATGGAACCCGTAAAAGGCGGCACTCTCGCAAAGGTTCCGCTGGAAGCGGAAAAAATGTTCAAAGAACGCGATCCCGGAATGTCGGTTCCGTCATGGGCGATACGTTTCGCTGCGAGCCTTCCGAACGTAAAAATAGTGCTTTCCGGTATGAGCGACATGGCGCAGCTTCTGGACAACACTTCGTATATGAAGGAATTCGTCCCGCTCAATGACGACGAGATCGCTATGGTGAAAAAGGCTGCCGATATAATAAACAGCAGCATAGCTATTCCGTGCACCGGGTGTTCCTACTGCACCGAAGGATGCCCGATGAACATAGCGATACCGAAATACTTTGCTTTGTATAACGCAGACCTTCAGGAGGTCGAGTCAAAAGGCTGGACGCCGCAGGGCGAGTATTACGAGAGACTGACGGAGACGTTCGGGCCTGCGTCTGCATGCATCCGGTGCGGTCAGTGCGAGAGCGTGTGTCCGCAGCACCTTCCTATAATCAAGAATCTTGAAACCGTTGCGGAGTATTTCGAGTAAGATGGCAAACAGAAGACAGAGAAAAGCGCCCGGCGGCGCAAACGGCCCCGGCAATCCGGTCATGATCAAGTGCCGCGACTGTGGCGCTGACTTCAGCGTGGATCTTCCGGCATGTCCTTACTGCGGCTCGGAGAACGTTCCCGCGTCCGTCAAGGAACAGTACGAGTATCTGCAGGAAGTTAAGAACAGGAAAGTGGATGCCGGGTCCATGGGAAAGGCCGCGGCTAAAACGATGAACAGGAAAATCACTGTTGTCGCGCTAATTGCGGCAGCTGCGCTTCTCCTTTTCATCGGCTTTTATGTCGGCAAACAGCAGGCTGATTCCGAGAAACGTCAGGAGCAGCGCAAGGTGGATATCCAGCAGCTTGAGGAGCTTTATCAGAAGAACGATTTCGCTGCAATAAAAGAAATACTGGACAAGGACGACCTGCTTTATTCAAGCAGCTATCAGAAATACACTGAGCTCGCAAGAGCCTACTACTACATTACGGAAGGCTGCGATTCCATAGACCACGCAGTTGTGATGTTCGAAAGCAGTATGAGAACGGGCTATGAGTATGACATGGTGACATCACTTGATTTCGGGCTTGACTGGAACTTTGACGGACTCAGGATGCTCAAGGCCCTCGAGGACGCCGGATATCTTAATGATGAGGAAAGCGGCGTCGAATACATCAGAAACATTTCGTATAAGACCTTAAAGGACAAACTTAAGCTCACGGATGAAGATATTGCAAAAGGTATAGCCATAAGCGCGAAGAATGATTATTCTGTAGAAAACCAGTACGCGGAGATCGCAGAAACCGTGGTCGTGAACCTCGGCGGATGACGCCCGGAAAACAAAGCTTGTGTGAAGGAGACTTGACCGGTGAAGTGTAAGAACTGCGGAGCCAATTACATGCTGAGAGAACTCAAGTGCCCTTATTGCGGCACAGAGAACGCTATCGGCAGGATCTGGCACGCGCAAAGAACGGAAGCCGAACTTGAATATGAAAGACGGCGGATCGCGGAGGGGCGTAAGATCAACCCTTATGTCACAACACGCGCCCTGAGCAGGATCATTATACTTCAGATCCTTGTTCTTATTGTGCTTTCCATCGTGTCGTATGCCTTTGAAGAGTGGACGTACAGAAGCAGTTACGACACTTTGTCGGGTATGAAAACCGAAAAGCTCAGAGAGACCGTAAGATCGCTCTATGAGGCGAAAGACTACAGGCAGATGGAGGAGATGGCTCCCGAACTCTACAGAAGAAGCGAATATAAGGACAAAGAAGCGCGCCTTTACGCTGCCGTGGCGAGAGCAGTCGGCTCGTATGACGATTTCCTTGTAACCAAAATGAGGCTTGAGAACATGTCCAAAGAGGAGATGAACGAGGATAAGTATCTCTTGAGAAGCGCGATTTATGACGCATATGACTGCCAGCATTCGACATACTACTATTATGATGAGCCTATCCCTTCCGAACTTGAGGAAATACTCGACAAAAACAGAGAGAATGCCAGGATCTGGCTTTGCAGGATGTGCGGGGACAAAGAAATGGTGGACGACATGCTTGCGTCCGACTATCTGCTGGAAGAAGGATGGGATGCTATTGAAAAGGCTATCCGTATAAACAACGGCTGGGCTCAGGTTTTGCACAGTGAAAGAGTGGAGGACGCGGGATGAGTAACAATATTGGACGCCGCGGCCGTAAATATCCGTCTGTGGCAAAAGCGCCTTCAAAAGCAAAGATCGCAATCAAATCATGCATAGCTGTTTTCCTTGCGGGTATAATACTTGTGACCGTGATAGGTCTGGTGGAAAACATCCGGTTCTCATATGAATATGGATCGAACAGGCCTGACAGGGTGCTCGAGATGCTCGATACCTCGTATTACGATCAGGAGTACGGGAAACTCCTGAATTCTCTCAGAATGTACGAGGCATATGGCGAAGAGTACGACAAATACTGGGAAGTAGTAGACACTTATGAACAGTACCTGAAATACAAAGACATGGTTGGTGTACCGGGGTATGAGACTGATGCCGAGAAACAGTTCGGGGTTTTGGAGGATGCGGTAAATAACTGCAGGAACAGCGACAATACAAAGCGTCTCCAGAAGATGCTGACTGAAGCTGAGGCTCTCAGAAAATCATTGTCTGAGGCAGAGATTTAATAAAACAAATCCGGCCTGAAGGCCGAAATATAAAGACGATCAATAAAGGGGCTGCCGGTAATTATGATACCCGGCGGAAAAGGAGGAAACATGAAATACGCAGGAACCAAAACAGAAAAGAACCTTTGGGAAGCGTTTGCAGGGGAATCACAAGCAAGGAATAAGTACTCGTACTTTGCTTCGGCTGCGAAAAAAGCCGGATACGAGCAGATAGCGGCTTTGTTCCTGGAAACAGCCGACAATGAGAAAGAACATGCCAAACTCTGGTTCAAGGAACTCGAGCAGCTCGGCGATACGCCGGCAAACCTGCTTGCGGCTGCGGAAGGCGAGAACTTCGAATGGACCGACATGTACGAAAGAATGGCAAGAGAGGCTGACGAGGAAGGTTTCCCCGAACTTGCCGAGAAGTTCCGCGGAGTGGCTGCGATCGAGAAAATGCACGAAGAGCGTTATCGCGCGCTTCTAAAGAACATTGAGGCCGGTGAAGTATTCAAGAAGGCCGGAGTGACGGTTTGGGAGTGCAGGAACTGCGGACACATCGTGGTCGGCACGGAGGCTCCTGAGATCTGCCCGGTATGTGCGCATCCGCAGGCTTATTTCGAAGTAAGAAAAGAGAATTACTGATCGCAGTTAAAGCCGGGAGCGGACCTGACGCCCGCTCCAGTAATTCTGTCCGGGTGTCTGAGGTGCTGAATGGAACGGCTCGGTTTTCTATATGATATCAGCCGCTGTCTGGGATGCGGAGCGTGCCAGGCGGCGTGCAAAGAAAAGAACGGACTGCCGTCAGGCGAGTATTACAGAAGGGTACTGACAGCCGGGCGTCCCGGTGTTTCACATGCGTATAAAAAAGGACCGGAAAGGGCTGCTCTCCGGTCCTTTGGCATATCCGAAAAAGGAGACAGGACACATTTTTCGATGGCCTGCAATCACTGTGATAAGCCGGCTTGTGTGTCTGTTTGTCCGACGGGAGCGATGTACAAGGCGAAGGATGGAACGGTCCTGCACGACGACCTGCTTTGTGTGGGGTGCGGACGCTGCGTCCACGCGTGCCCATACGGTGCTCCTTCCATAAGCGGCGTTACGGGCTACTCGCAGAAATGTGACGCATGCCATGACAGAAGGTCGGCGGGGAGACAGCCGGCGTGTGTTGAAGCGTGCAGGACAAGAGCTCTCATGTTCGGACCGCTTGTATGTATCTCGATGGCCGCTGGCGGAGTGGAGCAGGACGGCTTTGAGTTTTTGCCTGATCCGTCCATCACGGATCCATCGCTTGTTATCCGCGCAGGTACTGAAATGCCGTCCGAAATAACGTATGATCCGGCGTATGTGGATACCGCGCGGGAATCGGAATCCCTGCCGTACATGGATCGGACCGGTGCTGCCGCAACGCGCGGAAGGGACTGTGTTCCCGGCGAAAAATACGTGATACTCGGAGGCGGAGCAGCCGGTATCGCAGCTGCGCTTGCTGTCCGGGAAACCGATGTATCTGCGGAAATAACGATAGTATGCGATGAGGTCAGACTGCCTTACTCACGTCCGATGCTTTCGAAAGGAAGCTTAAACAGCTTCATGGATGACAGGTATCCGGTCATTTCGGAGAGAGAGCTGGAGGAGAAAAAAATAAGTCTCATGCTGAGGCGCAGCGTGACATCGCTCGATACGGACGCGAAGCAGGTAATGCTCGCGGACGGAAGCAAG
>JAFOKI010000068.1 GCA_017419895.1 Eubacterium sp.
ACATTTTTCAAATCCTTATTGGCTGCGTACCTGGTATTGAAGCTGCTCTGAACATCATAACCGTATTTGCTGCGGAGTTTTGAGGCGATGGCTTTGCGGAGTTTGCCGGCCTTCGCGTATTTCTTCGCGACAACGCTGAGTACTCTCAATCTTTTCCCGGTCTTAAGGCTGAATGTGTCGCCGAACGTATCGGCCTGGTATACTCCGCCAAGGTACCAGTTCTTTGAATACTTGATGCTGATCACGCCTTTCTTGTTGTACGTGACCTTTCCGGTCGCGGTATTCATGAACGGATCGGTGTAACCGCTGTCGGCAGCGCTTTTTGCGTATTCCGCAATATCATCCTCGGAATAATTCCTGTATACCGATACGACAAAGGCGTTTGCCTCGTTTTTCAAAGTTGAATTGATTTTCTTAACTGCTTTGGACTTCCCCTTGAGCTTGGGGTATTTGAAATAGTTCTGGAACTCTATCACATTGTAATACGTCTTGCTCTGATCGACTTTTTTATAAGTGAACCTGGCCTTGGATGCCGCCGACGCAGAAGCCGGCGCTATCAGAAGAAATACGAGTACCGCAGCTGCCGCACAGATCAGTGCGTTTCTGAATGTCAATGAGTTTTCTCTTTTCATATCGTTACCTCCTTTGACCTGATTATATCACTTTGATTTGCAGTTTTGTTTTAGCGTTCCGGCCAGCGGTATTGTACGACCATCACCCTGTCAAGCCCTGCAAGGTCTTTTATGCATTCTGCATCGAAGTACCTGCCATCTTCTTTGAATATCCGTGCCACATCGTCCTTCTGGTCGCATCCGATTTCCATCAGAACAGCGCATCCGTGCTTCAGTGTCTTCGGCGCATCCTTCGCGAGCCGCCTGTAGAATTCCAGCCCGTCCCGTCCGCCGTCCAACGCGTTATATGGTTCATGGGCGCGGACTTCCTTCATCAGCGTCGGTATGACCCCGCTTCTGATATACGGCGGGTTACAAAGTATCATCCCGAACTCCCGGGTCCTCATAAAAGGCTCCAGCATGTCGCCCTGTACGAATTCGATGTCGGCACCGTTCTTCTCCGCGTTGATTTTTGCGACTTCCAAAGCGTCCCCGCTTATGTCTGAGCAAGTCACCTTTACATTATCTTTCGCGAGGACAGCAACAGCTATCCCAATCGCTCCGCTCCCGCAGCAGAGATCGAGCACATCCAGCGGCTTTGCTCTATGGATCAGGGTCCTGTCGATCTGTTTCAGTGCTTCTTCGACCAGTATCTCCGTGTCCATCCTCGGGATCAGCACGCGTTCGTCGACATAAAACGGCAGCCCCATGAATTCCTGTTCGTGAGTGATGTACTGGAGAGGTATGCCTGAGGCGCGTCTTTCTATCAGATCAATGTAACCTGCCGCCTGCTCCGGTCTCTCCTCCCTGCCGCGCACCACGATATCTGTATCCGACATTCCCGTCAAAAACGAAAAGAGACGCCGGCTGTCGACTCCGGCATCCGATACACCGGCCTGCATCAGGCGTTCCTTTCCGATTTTTATCAATTCACTTATAGTCATTTCCGGTTCAGCGGTTCTCGCGCTCTTTTTTCGCTTTTTCGATGTCGAACGGTTCGATTATGTTGCCGTCTTTGTCGCAGAAACCTTCATGGACCTCCGGATCGACAAAGTCAAATATACCGTCGCCGATCTTTTTGATGGCAGCCTCGGCGGAGGTTTCGTCGACTGACTCTGTGGTTTCACCGGCGGCTTTGTTTGATGCCGCAAGCGCACCCTCTGCAGCCTTACGGTCAGCTGCCAGTACAGCTTTCATCGAGATCATCGCGATCTCAAGTTCTTCATGATCCGGCTCATTTGTCGTGATTTTCTGGAGAAGCAGCCCGGGAATGCTCAACACTTTTACAATGATATTGTCAGAACGTCCGGCCCATCTCAGCAGTTCAAACGAGATTCCCGCGACAACCGGCATGAGAAGGATCCTGGACGCGAATCTCGCGGCGAGATTCGGCCATCCGAGGAGCGAGAAAAGCACCAGGCTTATCACCATTACGAACATCAGGAAACTGGTCCCGCAGCGCGGATGCAGCGTATAGAAATCATCCGCGTTTTCCGGAACGAGCTCCAGGCCGTTCTCGAAACAGTGTATCGTCTTGTGCTCGGCTCCGTGGTATTCGAAGACCCGCCTGATCTCCTTCATGTGCGAAACAGCCACTATGTAAAGCACGAACATCGCGAGCCTGAGGAGGCCCTCAATTATATTCAGTACGACTTCACTCGCAATGACGCCTTTAAGCGCGCTGACTGCGAGCGTCGGAAGAAGCACGAAAACTCCAATCGCGATCACAAGCGCGATCACGACCGAAAAAGCCATCATTACGTTCCACACTTTTTGCTCGCCGTATTTTTCGACCATGCGGCGCTCGAATCTGTCGAAGACTCCTTCTTTTTGTTTTTCTGCCGCGTTATCGGTTTCTTCCGTCTCGTCTTCCGTGAAGTATTCAAGCACGTCGGCAGAAAATGTCAGCGTACTCATACCCGAAACGAGCGACATAACAAAGGCGACAACGCCCCTCACGAAGGGCAGTTTCATGACCGCCGGGGATTTTTTACGGGGCGTCGACCTGATGTATGTGCGGCCGTCCGGAAGCCGGATCGTTACGGCTTCTCTCGTTTGGCCGCGCATCATGACGCCTTCCATGACCGCCTGTCCGCCGACCATGGTCGGGCAGGCGTCTTTTAGAAATATCTTGCTGAGATCCATTATTCTTCGTTAAAAACTTTCTTAATTACCTGTACAAAATCGCTGTTTCTCGCGGTATGCGCGAGAGCGCTGATCACCTGTTCTGTGACTTCCTGCGAAGGTTTGGCTGACATCGCGCGTCTGAGTGCCCATATCGCCTCGAGCTCGTCGTTGCTCAGGAGATTCTCCTCACGGCGGGTGCCCGATTTGTATATGTCGATTGCCGGGAAGATACGCTTCTCGGAAAGCTTGCGGTCAAGGTGGAGTTCCATGTTGCCCGTTCCCTTGAACTCTTCGTAAACCACGTCGTCCATCCTCGAGCCTGTGTCGATGAGCGCTGTAGCCATTATCGTTATGCTGCCGCCCTCTTCAATATTCCTTGCCGCTCCGAAGAACCTCTTGGGTCCGTAGAAAGCGCCGGGATCCATACCGCCTGAAAGTGTCCTTCCCGAAGGCGGGATCACCAGGTTGTACGCGCGTGTAAGCCTTGTCAGGCTGTCGAGAAGTATCACGACGTCTTTTCCCTGCTCGGCAAGCCTTTGTGCCCTGGCGAGAACCATCTCCGCGACTCTTACATGGTGCTGCGGCATCTCGTCGAACGTCGAGTAAATGACGCTGCTCCTCATAAGCGAACGTTTCATGTCGGTGACTTCCTCAGGTCTCTCATCTACGAGGAGCACGATCATCTCAATGTCGGGATAACCCATCTCGATGCTTCTGGCGATATTCTTGAGAAGAATCGTTTTACCGGCCTTCGGCGGCGCGACGATCAGTCCCCTCTGACCTTTTCCTATCGGTGCGATCAGGTCTATAAGTCTCGTCGACAAACCGTTCTCGCCTATCTCGAGCGTGATTCTTTCGTTCGGGAAAATCGGCGTGAGGTCTTCGAACTGCGGACGTTTTATCGCTACTCCTGGGTCGTCCCCATTCACTTTTTTCACATATAACAAAGCTCCGAAACGCTCACCCGCATTCGGCAGCCTCGAGATTCCCAGTATCTCGTCGCCTGTTTTAAGCCTGAAACGCCTGATCTGCGTTGGCGAGACATAAACGTCACGGTCGCTCGTGAGGAAGTTATCGAATCTCAGGAATCCGAATCCTCCTTCTGCGATATCGAGGATACCCTTGACTTCAGGCCTGTTCGGATCCTGGACTTCTTCCTGCGGTTCCTCCTGGGTTTCAGCCTTTTCGGGCTCAGGTTTTACCGCGGCGCGTCTTCTTGTTGCGGGGCGCTTGACAGCCGGTTTTTCTTCCGAAGCCTTCTCTTCCGTTTTTTCAACAGACATCTCATCGGCAGTTTTTTCTTTTACCGGTTCTGCCTGAACTTCCTGAGCCTGTGTTTCTTCCGCCGGTTTCACTGCAGCGGGCGTCTGAACCTGTTCAGCAGCTTCTGACGATTTCTCCTCTGCGGGTTCCGCGGCTTTTTCCGCTGCCGCTTTGGGTTTTCTTCCGCGCCTTTTAGGGGCGGGTTTTTCCTCGGCAGGTTCAGCAGCTTCCGCCTTCTGAGGTTCAGCCTCTTTTTCAGCAGCTGCCTTCGGCTTTCTTCCGCGCTTTTTCGGCGCCGGCTTTTCCTCTGCAGGTTCGGATTCCGCCGCTTTAGGCAATGCTTCAGCTGTGGCTGCAGGCTCTTTTTCAGCAGCTGCCTTTGGCTTTCTTCCGCGCTTCTTCGGTGCCGGTTTTTCTTCGGCAGCCTCAGTCTTCGGCGCAGCTTCCACCTTTACTTCAGCTGTTGATTCTTCAGTTGCTACTTCCTGTTTTTTTCTCGGCATAAAGCCCTCCTGCGCAATCAGCGCACATATCACTGCGGCATATAGCCGCTTTGTTTACTTGTTATCATTGGGAACTGCCGCCGGATGGCGGCTTTGTTATGACGCGACAGTCTTAAGCACACGATCAAGCTCGCGCATGACAGTATATAGGTTGCGCTGATCACAGATAACTGTGATCTTGTCGCCGCCCCTGAGACGCGTGCTTCCGTTCGGAGTGATTTCAACACCCTGGCGAAGCACGGAAACTATCAGTGTCCCTGCCGGAAGGTCCATTGTTTCGATCTTCTTACCGTCCATAAGGCAGCCTATATATACGTCGCTGTCAACAAGAACCTTCTCGAAGGCTTCACTGTCAGCCCCGGACGCTCCTTCGGCATCCGCTATTCCTTCCGTGCCTTTCGGGCTGTCAGACTTGCGCAGGAGCCTTGCGAGAAGCTGGTCGTATATCGGCTCACCTCTCAGGAGTTCTGCCGTTATGTATGAAGCCAGCGCGACTATACAAAGCGCGAGGAAACTCTTGAAGTCCCCGACCATTTCAGTTATCAGTATCACACCGGTAATGGGAGCCCTTACCACTGCAGAAAAGAACCCGACCATGCCGAGCATCACGAAATTGTCGAGATACCACGAATCCAGCGTACCGCTGATCAGTCTTCCCGTCACCGCTGCGACCAGACCTCCGCTGACTCCGCCCATTACGAGGAGCGGAAGGAATATCCCTCCGGGCGATCCAGAACCGAAACTTATCACGGAAAAAGCGAATTTGACCACCAACAGGACCGCAAGTGCGCCGAGAATGAATTCTCCGTATGCCGTCCTCTTAACGAGCTCGCTGCCGCTTCCCAGCACGTCCGGATATATCACTGCCAGAGGCACGACGAGCATGAACGGAATTATAAGCCTGACCGCAGGCATCTTGATCTTGTCATACAGGTTCTGGACGAATTCGGTGGTTTTGTTGTAGACGACGCCGAAAGCACCCAAAAACACACCCGCAATAATGATTATCCAATAGTATTTAAGTGGTAAATAACTGGACAGTTTCAGATCGAAAACGGGACTCATCCCGAATATCTCGCTTGAGATGAAATTCGATGTTACGGACGCTGCCATAGTGGACAGCAGCACTTCCGTCGAGAAGCTTTTATGAAGCTCTTCCAGGGCGAATATCACGCCTGCGAGCGGCGCTCCGAATGCGCACGAGAGACCCGCGCCTGCGCCGCATGTCATGAGAATTTTTTCTTCAGTTTTGAGCTTGCCGCTGATGCGCGACACGCCTTTTCCGGCCATTGCGCCGATCTGGATGCTGGGGCCTTCCCTTCCGAGAGAGAGTCCGCCGCCAATCGCAGCCAGACATCCAAATATCTTACATATCAGGACCTTCTTCCAGTCCTGCGACACTCTTCCGAGGAGTTCCGCCTTAACCTGGGGTATGCCTGATCCTCCGCAAAGCGGCGCTATCTTCAGCGCAAGCGCCGCGCCTCCCCAACAAAGCACGAGCGCTGCGATCGCAACCAGAAGATCCGTACCTCCGCCGTACGCGCGTCCGATCACTATGTTTCTCAGGGTTTCAGCCTTTATCAGCCCTATCCTGAGGAGCGAAACCGCTACACCCGCGCACGCGCCAACTAAAATTCCTTCCAGTATTATCTCGTATTGATACTTTTTGACACGGATCAGCGTCTTTCCGGTCTCTCCTTCCATCAGGCGCGGCCTCCGTCAACTTCAATCGTTATTTCATTCCTGCCTTCGGCGATACCGGCAAGGCTCACGTCATAATTGATGCTGACAGTGCCTTTACCCTCTTTCGAGATCTCGCCCTTAATGTCGTTTGTCATGACTTCCATCGCGATCTCGCCGTATGGTGTGTCATATTTGCTGCTGATACGCTCCCCAATCCTGAATTCCATTTCCGATGTTATGCTTTTGTCCTCGCCGAAACGTCTCAGCTTGACTGCGCCGTCGGAAAGTTTGAGAGTGGTCATGCAGCCCGGAAACCCCAGGAGTTCGCTCTCTTTGTAGACAATATAGTTCGCTCCGTCTTTCGCGAAAAACTGTCCGCTCGTGACGAACTCTATGTTGTCTTCCGCATCATCTCCGATGAACTGTCTACCTATTATTTTTAGCATTATATCTTTCATATCCGTACTCCATGATCCTCTCAGTGAGTTCGGTAAACGATACGCCTGCCTGTTTCCAAAGCATCGGGAACATGCTGTATTTCGTGAATCCCGGTATCGTGTTCACCTCGTTTACGAGGACCTTTCCCGTTCCGTGTTCGAGCAGGAAATCTATTCTCGCGAACCCCGCAAGGTCAAGCGCCCTGTATGTGTTCGCTGCTATCTCTTTTATCTCATCCACATGTTTTTCTTTAAGGTTCGCCGGAATGATAATCTGCGTGCCGGCATTATCAGAGTATTTCGCTTCAAAATCGTAGAACTCGTGAGTTGCCCTGATTTCTCCCACTACCGAGACATGCGGGACTTCATTTCCTATTACTCCCGTCTCTACTTCACGCGCGTCGATCCCGTGTTCAACGATGATTCTCGAATCGTATCTGGCTGCCTCATAAAGTCCGTCTATCAGCTCATCCCTGTTTCTCACCTTCGAGATACCTACGCTTGAGCCGGCATTCGCCGGTTTTACGAACATCGGATAATCGAGATGGTTCTCACAAAGCACAGCCTCCCAGCCCGCATGTTCCTTCACGTCCGAAGACCTTACAAGTTTGAAATCCGGCGTTGGAATACCGTTTGCCTTGAATACCATCTTGGCTGCTACTTTATCCATGGCAAGCGCGGAACCGAGCACACCACAGCCTGCGTAAGGCATATCCATCATCTCGAACAGCCCCTGTATCGTTCCGTCCTCACCATTAACCCCATGAAGTACCGGGAAGCAGAAGTCTGCCACATCCGGAAGTCTGTCGATCGGGAGATCCACTGCCTGCTCTTCCCATTTGCCGCTGCTGATGAGTTCGATGGGTCCGTTATACAGTTTCCACTCGCCCTCGAGCGTTATTCCTATCATCACGATCTGATGTTTGCTTCTGTCTATCGCATTGATGACCGCTTCCGCCGAAATAAGCGAAATAGCATGTTCCGTCGAGCGTCCGCCAAAAATTACAGCTACTCTGTCCATCGTTCATCCTCACTTGTTTCTTTTATCTGAGTATTGCCTTTGCCGAAAGGCGATGAGACTGACTTATAAGTCAAGCCTTGAGAATGCCGTGCCGCTTCTGAAACAAAGCCGTCCCGGCATCACGAAATGTTTGCTTTTTCTATTATATATGCTTTTTTGCAAAAATCAATGAAATGATTAGCCCGCACCGGACGGTTTACCGATCCGCTTCGTTTTTGTCCCCGCGCTTTTTATGATTACCTCAACAAGGGCCTGCGATTCAAAAATCACACAGTGTTTTCACGTTTTTTAACATTAATGTCACAAAACAATCATAAATGGTAACTATAATTTAGTCAGAATCATGGGAGGGAGTATCCCTCGAATCAGAATGGAGAATCGTTATGGATAATTGGAATGAGAATGATAACATCCTGAACACGCAGGATGATCCGGCACCCGATACCCAAACGGCCGGTAAAAAAACTTCGTTTGTTTACCAAACGGTCGAGGATGCGCTCGGGTTCAAACCGCAGACACCTGCTTCAGAGCCAAAGAATATACCGGTTCAGCCTGTTCAGGAAGCTGCGCCGGTTCAGCAGACTCCCGAAATTCCGGACGGAGTGAAGATGACCGGCAACGGAGTCATGTACAGACATATTGACGATCCGGACATGAGCATCACAAAGACGCTTAACATGGATCCTGCACAAGTACCTCAGACGCCGGTACAGCCTCAGGCACCGATGCAGCCCCAAGCCCCGGTCCAGCCTCAGGCACAGGTACAGCCTCAAGCCCCGGTACAGCCGCAGGCACAGATGCAGCCTCAAGCTCAGGTACACCCCGCTGCTCCGGTCGCAGGCGCAGGATTTGTTATGAAAGACGCTCCGGCCGCAAAAACACCCGAAACAGTTGAGCAGCTCAAAGCAGATGACCGTCCGCTCTCTTACTGGGG
>JAFOKI010000069.1 GCA_017419895.1 Eubacterium sp.
TTTCTCCAGGTCCAGACCGTACATCTCAGCGACTTTCTGCATTCTCGCGATATGTACGTCCATGAGTTCGATAACTCCGCTCTCATCCGCGGCTTTCAGGTTATCCTGCTCGATTTCACCGGGAACGTAGATTTTGTCGGCGCCGACGGCTTTCGGAGCGCTGTGGATCTCGTCGATGTACTCGTCGAGTCTTTCACCGAACACTTTTCCGCCCGTGATCTGATCGATATCGATGACGATAAATCCGTGGCTTACATCGGGTTCCACACCCGGCTCGCCCATCCAGTTCTGTCCGACTCTGCCGCCGCCCGCAACAAATGCTGTAAGCGCTTCGATCATGAAAGCCGCGCCGTAGCCTTTGTGCGCCGCTGCCGGCATAAGCGAGAACGGTTTGCTGACATCAGTGGTTGGTCTTCCGTCTTCGTCAACGATCCAGCCCGGAGGGCAATCTTCTCCGGCTTCCTGGTATCTCATGCACTTTGTGAGAGAAGCCGCGCTGGTTGCGATATCCATGAATACCGACGGATGTCCTTCTGTATCCGGGAGTCCGTATCCAATCGGGGAATTTCCGATTACGGGCACCTTTGTTCCGGGAACAGCCATGAGTTTCCAGGTGTTCGAGAATACGATGGAAGCCATACCGGCTTTTGAAGCCATAAGTTCATAGGCTGCGCCTGTTCCGTAATGCGAGCTGTGCGTTACGGTTACGTAAGCCATACCGTATTCTTTAGCCTTTTTGATTGCAAGGTCCATCGCTTTATAGCTGGCGACGAATCCAAGATTCTTGTGAGCGTCGATAACAGCCCATGTGGGACCTTCCTTGACGACTTCTATCTCGCCTTTGGGATCGAGAAGACCTTCCTGCATCTTCTTGATGTATGTGATGAGGTGGAAACTGCCGTGAGTCGAAATACCGAGCTTCTCATTGAGTATCATGAGCTCGGATACGCGTTCGGAATCCTCTTCCGAAAAACCACTGCAAATAAGCGCATCTTTTACGAACGCCTGATATTTGGCGATATCTGCTTTTCTGCCCATTTTGTTTTCCTCCTATTTACGAAACATCGTGAATTTTCCGTTTTCGTCGAATTCCATCGGCTTCGGCTCTTCCAGAATCGTGAACCTCGGATCGTCCTTGATTTCCTCGAGGAGCGATTCGGATACGAGGAGTTCCTGAAGTTTGAGAGTATTCGGGATAGCGACTACTCTTTCTTTTCCCTTTTCAACGCGCACGCAGGTCCTGAGCATAAGTGCTATCGCGTCGCGGTCATCCTTTGCCACGATGGGGACCTTGCTGAGTTCGAGCGTCATCTTGGACGTGATCCCGTTCATGTACATGTGCTGGAACTGGCACTCCTTCAGCAGGCTTTCCGGAATAATGTCCGCAAGCCCGATACCCTGGGCATTGCCGTGCGACTCCTCGGAAACACTGAGCAAAGCGAGTCTCTGGTATTTGGGACCTCCGGTGAGGCCCGCGATCGTGAATCTGCCCGTGATGTTCGGGTCCATTCCGTATCCGCTGAAATTCTTTCCGCAGGCTCCGACTATGAGCGCGTCGAACTCTTCTACCAGGATCCTCGCCATGTATTTCTTGGCGATCTCGAGAAGTTCAGATTCTCTCTGATAGATATTCTCGGTCGGGATCGCTTCTACGATAGCGAGATGCTCGTTAGCGTTCTCGACTACACCGATACCGAACAAAACATTTACTTTCTCTACTATTATATTATATGCGTCCGGAAGAAGCGTCGCGAACATATCTCCGCCATAGTAGTGAAGGGACTCTGCACCTGCCTGTTTTCCCGCGCCGATCGTCATGAGCTTGATGATACCGCTCTCGGTCTTGCCGCGGAAATCCGTATGAAGCTTGATTTTGTTTATCGGGAGTACCGCATCAGCCTTAAGCGCTTCCTTCGAAAAATACACGTTGACGCCGTAATCGGTCCGTCCCATGACTTCCGCTTCCATGCCGGCATGGATCTCGACTCCCATCGATTCTTCCGTTACGTTGTAGGAGGCGAGCAGATCTTTCTGCCCCTCCGGTGTGGCGCCGCCGTGGCTTCCCATTGCCGGAACTATGAACGGTTTCGCGCCGAGCCTCTTAAGTTCGTCGATAGTGGTCCTGACTATTGTGGATAAACCGTGGATGCCGCGGCTTCCAACCAGGACTGCTACGGTCATGCCTTCCTTGACCTGAGAAGCAATCTTTTCACGCGCGAACTGTTCCTTTACAGCCGCAGCCAGATCGTCTATCTGTACGATATCAAAGTTCTGTCTTACGCGGGCAAGTTTGGGAAAATACTCATACCCCATATCGCCGAGCGAAAAATCGGTGAAATTAATGTCCATATGCATCTCCGGAAAATGCGTCACATTTACAGAATAGTGTGTAAACTTGTTGATATTTCAAAGTTTTTGCCTTTCGGCAACTTGCATTATTATAACATGTATTAAATACAATACAAGCAAAAATCAATGCTTTTTGTGTATACATGAACGATATGTAACATATCGCACATGACACAACGTTCAGTGTTTCATTATTTTAAAACATTCTGACCGATCATGTTTTTTATGCTGCCTGCCAGCGGCTTTTTGCGCACAATAAACGTTTTGGGAAACACCATCTTTCGCAGTGCTCTTAAAGTTGGCTTTGTTCAATAGACCGTCTTGCTGGTCCTTGACCAAAGCCCCATCTTATCGGCCTCACGGATCAGCTCATCCCTGAAATCCGGATGCGCGATGCTTATGAGTTTTTCAGCGCGTCTCCACGTCGAGAAGCCTTTCAGATCCACCGCGCCATATTCGGTCACTATGTAGTGGACCGCAGCCCTTGGCGTGGAAACTATCTGGCCTTTGTCGAGAAGCGGACGAATATTGGAAATCACCCGGCAGTCCTTGAGTTTTCTGGTAGAGTTTACGCAAAGGAAACTCTTCCCGCCTTTCGAAGCGTACGCGGCAAGCACAAAGTCGAGCTGTCCGCCGGTGCCCGTAATATGTTTGAATCCGATGCTTTCCGAACAGACCTGTCCGTAAAGGTCCACGTTCAGACATCCGTTGACGGAAATGAATTTATCTATACCTGATATGGTCCTGAAATTATTGACGTATTCGACAGGCGCAGCCATGCAGTCCGGATTCCCGTCGAGGTAATCGAAGACATCGCGGGTCCCGAGCGCGACAGTATAGACCGTCTTACCCGGATCAGTTTTCTTGCTGTTGGTGACCTTGCCCGCTTCGATTATCTTAATGTATGGGTCGCTGAAAA
>JAFOKI010000070.1 GCA_017419895.1 Eubacterium sp.
AACGCTATATCGACATCGCTGATCTGGGTCGCTTTTTCCCCGTCGACATAAACGTCCCATCCGGAATCGTCGAAAATCGAGAGATACAGTATACCGTCTGTGTCGCTTTCGACTCTTCCCTTGATGTAGTCATTGTCGAATTTTTCGGTTACAAAGCCTGTTTCCGTCAGCGCTTCTCCTGCCATGTCATAGGCGGATACCGGGATCGAATAGAGGACAAGATCGTCCCACGAAACGTCCTGGCGGCTGATTTCTATCTTGACTTTCTTGCAGGCATCGGCTCCTCTTCCGAGGTTGACGGTCAGGTCGTCGATATCCGCGAATCCGCGTTCATTGTCGATCGTGTTTCTTACAGCCTTCTGGACGATACCGTTATCGAATCTCACGGTGAATCCCTTTGTTTTTTCGGCAGCTATATTCCTGAAGGAAAGCAGGACCTGGTGATCGTCATCGTTCTCTGCGGTGATCCTCAGCGTGTCGACAGTCTGCTTCTTGATTTCGTACGGGATCTCGGTCACACCGAAATCGATGGAATCGGCTTTTAGTTCGGTCATTCCTTTCGGTACTTCCGTATTGTCCGGGATGACGACAGCGTTAAGAAGCGCGAGCTCGCGTTCCGCGTAAGAGAGTTTCATCCATTCCGACTCGCGCATGTAACTGCTGAACACGCATCCGAGGCCGATGAAGTATTTATTCCTGAGTACGTCCACGCCGTCGATCGTCTTGTATGGCTCGAATCCGTAACCCGCGTAAACGCTCGCACCCGCATAACCGTCGGAATCGCCGAGGAAATACCTGGTGCTCTGGAGAAGGTCAAGGCCGAACCTGTTGTCGTTCGAACAAGGCGCTACGCGCTTGTAATATCCCTGATTGTTGCCGAGAAGTTTGTTGAATTCGAGCCACTCGGAGTCGACGCTTGAATAGAAGCCGTAGTTGGAACGGTTGCCGTAGTAAATGGCTTCGTTCACGCGGCAGTGCGGTGTCCTGACACCTGTTATCTCGTCGACCTGATCTATCCTGTAGAAGCTCGCGTCTTCGATTTCGGGACCGACTCTCTGCGGGGATGATTCGAGCATCTCGTCGATCTCGCCGTGCTTGAGATAGCCTTTATATATCTTGCCGTTCAGTTTGTGGTAATTCGCGACTATGTTGAACGCCAGCACCAGTATCATAACAAAGCTGACAAGTCTGCTTGAGTGGACAAGGACTGGCTGCGCCGCGGGAGAAGGTGAGGCAGGCGCGGTGATCTGTGTTTCGCCGGCTTCGGCCGCATAGGCGGCTGTTGCCGTCCCTGCAGTATCGGCATTGCCTGCGGGAACGGCTTTGTCAGGAGAAACTCCGGCGGCAGCGGGTTTCCTGCCGCGATACATGATGAACAGAAGGATTATGAATATGATCGCGGTCCCGACATTCACCGCGACAACGAATTTTCTGGTTTTATTCAGTATTTTGATCATCCACGCGAGGTACGCTAGGTCAAGCGCGAAGAACCCCAGGATCGAGATCTTGGGCCAGTTTCCGGAAAGTACATCCGGATCCAGACACTCTGCAGCGGCCAGCGCGTAGAACAGGATGAACGCGAACATCCATCTTCCCGACGGATAGCTGAAGAAATTGAACATGCTGCTCGCGTATGGGATCAGGATCATGACGGCCAGTATGCCTGTCATGATAGCGTTTGGTTTTCTTTTGAAGAATCTTATAATGATGATCGGGATCAGCACGATGCATATTGACGTGACGCCTATGATCGAGCTGCTTCCGAAGAATGTCGTCCAGTCGAATAAGTTGAGAGGCAGCCTGAGATACTGGACTCTCGTGAAGTGGACAGGGGTCTCGACTCCCGTCGTCGCGGTGGAACCGGTGTATCTCGCGAGTGTGACCATCAGGCCCACGCCGGAGACCATGATGCCGACGATACCGCAGGCGATGAATCCGCCCAGGCTCTTGAAGAAACCGCCGATCCCGCCCTCTCTGTAATCGGTCAGGTATTTTACGAACCAGTACATTATTATTACGATCGCGATCATATACGCGAACGAGAACGTCACGAGGACGGTGTATCCGACCGAAAGGATGAAGAGAAGCGGGGATTCTTTCTTTAGTATCTTTTCAACTCCGAGGAGAACGAGCGGCAGAAGTATCGTCGCCATAAGGAACGATCCCTGTATCGTGCTCGTCACTATGATCCACGGGCAGAATGCGTATGAGAGCGCGCCGACTATCGTCTGAAGTCCGTCGTGGCCTATTTTGCGGGCGAAAAGGACATATGTGAAGCCCGAGAAATAGACTCTCAGTATTATGCTCAGCGTGTACGCGAGATCGGCATATCTTTCAGGAGCAAAGTATGTGATATACGCGAACGGGTTCACTATATTGGAACTGTTGAACGCGTAGCCGTCCGAACCGAGGCCGATCGACCAGTCCCAGGTATTGTACTCCGTGTTTCCGAGCAGGTTCGCGAGGAACCTTTTGAATTCGAAAATGAACATGTAACGCTGGGAAACGGTGTCTCTGTTGGTGAAATCGTACCGTAGGAACGTTCTGCCACCCTCGAGGAATACGAAATACACACCAAGCGTTATGACAAGAAAAAGTGCCGAGTAGATGAGCAGCACTTTTGCGGTTGATGTTTTTTTACCTTTATATTCGAGCATATTGGGATCCCTCTCTGTACACGCCGATTATATCATATTATGACGATAGAATGTAGCATTTCACGGCCAAATGGTCTAAAATGGAAGTAGCGCGCAGGGCGGGCGCTTGGTTTTGTTGCGGTCCGCGCGGAGCGCAGCCGGAAGCGCCGCAAGGCGCGGCTTTGTTGGACAGAAATATCAGCCGGAGGTACAAATGTACTCGATAGTCATACCCTGTTACAATTCATCAAAAACGATCAGACAGGTCGTTGAGCTCACGTCTGAAAAAATGACTGAACTCGGCCGTACCCCGTTCGAGTTCATACTCGTGGACGACTGCTCGCCGGACGGCGGAGCGACGGCGCTCGAGATCCACGCACTCGCGGATGAGTATCCGTACGTCACTGCCATCGAACTTGCCATGAACTCGGGTCAGCACAATGCCACGATGGCGGGACTCAATTACGCGTCCGGGGACGTCCTGATCAGCATGGATGACGACATGCAGACGCACCCGTCGCAGCTTCCAGTGCTGTTCAACGAGCTCGACAAAGGCTACGATATAGTTTTCGGCTACTACGATGAAAAAAAGCATTCCGGATTCAGGAATTTCGGAAGCTGGATGAATTACGCGACGGTCAGGGTCCTGATCGGAAAGCCAAAGGACATGAAGACTTCGAGCTTCTGGATGATCAGGAAGTTCGTCCGCGACTATATAATTCAGTACAAGAGCAAATACACGCACCTTCAGGGGCTTTTCCTGAGAACGACCAGGAACATCTCCTGCGTTCCGATCCAGCATTTCGAGAGGGCGTACGGACATTCGAACTACACGTTCAAGAAGCTGATCGGGCTTTGGTCGAATATCATGGGGTACAGTATCGTGCCTCTTCGTATCGCGACCAGGCTGGGCGTACTGATCTCGTTCCTGGGGATCATAGGCGCGCTCGTCGTGTTCATAAGAAAACTAATACATCCGTCCATGGCCGTAGGCTGGGCTTCCACGATGGTAGCGATCTTCTTCTTCTCGGGACTGATCATGCTGTTCCTGGGGCTGATAGGCGAGTATATCGGGCGGCTCTTCCTGAGTACGGGGAACGACCCGCAGTTCGTCGTGCGGGGTGTCTACAAAAGGGATGTGTCTTCTGAATGATAGTGGCGCAACGTGCAGATTTTACAGGAAACAGGCCGTGTTTTCACAAATGTGATTCTTTAAGCTTGTTTGTGTAAAAATTGCAACGATTATGAGGCATGTAGCCCCGACATTCAAGGGAGCTTCCTAAAGGAAACCCGATAAACGTTGAAAATATTACACAAATCAACCGAAAAACACCGATTTGTGAAAAACGGCAGCAGAAAGGACAAAACTCATGAAAAAAATCATGATACTCGGCGCGGGCATCTATCAGGTACCGCTGATCAAAACGGCTAAAAAGAACGGCATCTACACGATAGTGGTAAGTATCCCCGGCAATTACCCGGGATTCGCCATCGCCGACAAAGTCTATTACGAGAATACCGTCGACCACGAGACGATCATGAGACTTGCCAAGGAAGAGCAGATAGACGGCATAGTTACGGCCGGAACGGACGTCGCCGTCATCACGATCGGCAAGGTCTGTGACGAAATGGGTCTCAAGGGCCTGTCCGCGGAGGCTGCCGAAGCCGCGACCAACAAGCTCATCATGAAGACCTGCTACGAAGCAAACGGTGTCAATACCGCCAGATTCCGCAAGATCGCTGTCTCGGACGAGAATTACGCCGGCAAGCTTGCGGGGCTCGAGTTCCCACTTATCTTTAAGTCCGTAGACTCGTCCGGAAGCCGCGGGATCACCCGCGTCGACACGCCGGAAGAATTCGAGGCTGCCAGACAGAACGCGATCAACAACACCCGCTCGGATTACTACATAGTTGAAGAATTCATAGAAGGAGATGAGTTCGGAGCGCAGGCTTTCGTCCAGGACGGAGTCGTAGAATTCATCCTTCCGCACGGCGACTACGTGTTCCACGGCGATACAGGCGTTCCTATCGGCCATTACGCGCCGTTCGACGTGAGCCCGGAAGTGATTGACGCGATCCGTGCAGAACTTGAAAAAGCCGTCCGCGCGATGGGGCTCAACAACTGCGCGGTAAACGCCGATTTCATAATGAAGGACGGAAAGGCATATGTCCTTGAGGTCGGTGGAAGATCAGGCGCGACCTGCCTCGCGGAGCTCACTTCCATCTACTACGGATTCGACTATTACGAGAAGATCCTCAGAGTCGCGCTCGGCGAAAAAGTCGATTTCACACCTGCAGAGGTCCTTACACCGAACGCGAGCATGCTGCTTTCTACCGACAAAGCCGGCACGATCGTCAGCCAGACCAACGGCAACGAACCCGATCCGGACATCGTGGACATCCATTTTGACTACAACGTCGGAGACAGTGTGCGCGCTTTCAGGGTCGGTCCCGACCGAATCGGCCATGTAATAACAAAGGGTGAAACGCTCGAAGCCGCAGTCGATAAGCTGCATGAGGCGCTCGCGAAGATCGAGATAACGGTCGAGTGACAGAGCTAACAGATAATGCAAAAAGACTTCATTTGATTCGGATAAATCAAATGAAGTCTTTTTATATGCATTCAATTATCGTGATCATGACAGGTGACTGTCATTTCACCTTGCAGACGATCATTCTCAGCTTGCCGTTCTCGTCGGGCGGGATAACATCCATCCAGTCATATGTGATTTTGAACGGATGCTTGAACTTGGCGTTGAGCGCGGTCGTGAGTTTCTCTTCGATCTCCTCTTTTGTGAGCTTTGATTCGGCTTTGTTGTGGACGCACTGTACTCGGATCGAGTCGTACGTCTCCTGGATGAATCTGATCTGGAGAATATCGTTCAGATGCGCGATGATCGGCGCGATCTCGAAGAATGTCGTGACTTCGCCCGTGTCGTACCTGAAGAAGTCGTTTGAGCGGCCCTGCACGCTCGTGACGAACCGCACGCCGTTCCTGAACTCGGACGTGCATTTGTCGCCTACCGCGTAGTTAATGAGCGGAAGGTCCGTCTTGTAGAGCGGGGTGATCACTATGCTTCCGTTGAGCGCGAGGTTGCCATCGTCATCATGCATGTTCACGACGAACGAGTCATGATGGATCAGATAATCGTCACTTCCCGGGAGCCTGACCATGCAGGCGCCGGTCTCGGCTGTGCCGTACGAATCGACAAGCCCGGGTCCGAGGATCTTCATGAACAGCTTACGTGCGATATTGTCAGTCTTTTCGCCGGTCGGAACGAAGAATCTCGGCTGATGGATCTTGCTGTCGTGATCGTTGCAGTATAAACAAAGCCGCATAAGCTCGGTCTTGTTCATGTATAGGAAGTCGGGCTTGTATTCATTAACCTGCCTGATCATTTCTTCTTCAGACGCGTACTGGTCGAGGAATCCTCTCCTCAGGATGCCGATCCGCTGGAGCGCGGTGTCGTATCCGGCGGACACGCTGTGGGCGCTCTTTCTGCTCATGGTCTTGCCGCGGAACGGATTGTATCCGGCGAGCATCATTACGCGGAACCAGTTGGCCATCATGTAGGCTTTTTCCCTGGGGGAAAGAAGGATCATGAGGGGGATCCCGGACGTGCCGCTCGTGGTGTCATGGTACCAGTTGTCGTACTTCGGGTCCTTTGCGGTCTCGTTCATCCACTGGCGGAGCTCGTCTTTGTAGAGAATGGGAAGCTTGGCGAGGTCATCCGCGCACTTTATGTCCTCGGGTTTTACGCTTGCGGCATCAAATTTTTCGCGGTAGAATGGGATCTCGTAAGCCCTTTTCATGAGCTTCTTTATGCGTTTGTTCTGGACTCTTTTTACATGCGTGAAATCTGTTGGGACCTTCTTGACCATTTTGGGAAGATCCAGGAAGATATATACGTTTACGAGTTTTTTCTGGAGTTTTTCAAACATGGCAAATAACCTCCTGTTTTATTTATATTATCATACCTTGGTGTGAAGTCTGAACTCTTTTTTATTTGATTTTAGTTAGCATAAATGGTAAACTTTAATGTATGGATTTTAATGGATTAATATAGGAGAGTATACCGTGAAATCAAGATCAATCAAATCAGCGGCTCTCATCATAGCCGCAGCGATGATCCTTACGGCATTCGCGTTTATTATCGCTCCGAAAGCATATGCTGACGAGAGCAGCGACTGGGATGCGCTGACCATAACGCTTTCGGGCACGCCGAAGGATAAAACGCCATATTCAAACACATCGGGCAATATGCAGTACATATTCAGCGCGACATGGAGTGACGATGCCAAACTGAACAATCTCGTCAGCGCGGGATGGTCGTTCAAATATGCATTAAAAGACAGCGGCGGTACGACATATGCGGATTCCGTCAGCAAAACCGGTCTTACTGCTACGATCACAGCCGGCAAAACATACTTTGTTGAAGCAACCGCAACAAAGCCTGACGGGCAGACCGCGAGCAAGAAGACCGCGGCGTTCAAGTTCACGTTCCCCGGAGCTCCGAGCGAACTGTCTGCAAAATGCAAGAAGACAAGCAATAATGTCACGCTCAAGTGGAAGAAGGCTTCCGGCGCAACGGGCTATCTGATCTACAGAGGCACCAAGAAAAAGAAACGCCCCGCTGAACCCATCAAGCAGATCAACGAGAATACAGATACATACACTGACGAAAACCTCGCCGGAAAGAAAACCTATTATTATTGGGTACAGGCGATCTACAAGAACACTGTGACAGGTCAGAAATACACATCTGCCTCAACAAAGTTCTCCAATAAAGACAGCGTTTCCGTCGAGAAATACCTGACCTGCAAGATCCGTACGATGACATGGATCACAAAGACCAGATCCTCATCGAAAGTCTATGAGAAGATGCACAGCACCAAGGTTATAGGCACGATCAAGAAGGGCAAGAAAGTCACGGCTATCGGCTACACAAAGGCTGAAGAATTCAAGAACCCGGCAAGAGTAATGATCTGCCTCAGAAACAAGAAGGGCGAGATAATCATGAAGGGCTGGGTACCCTGGAGCGTCGTCAAGAGAGTAAACGGCGTAGTCGCTTACGACTCCAAGCTCAAGAAGGGGCTCGACTTCACCAAGGAAAGAAAAGAAGAATACGTCAACGAAAAGGGTTATGACAGCAACACGAGCTACCTGATCTGGTGCAACCTCTATACACAGAGAGTGAACATCTTCAAGGGCAAGAAGGGCAAGTGGAAACTGATCAAGACCGGAAGATGCACATCCGGAAGATTCGCTCACGGAACACGCAAGGGCTCCGACATGAAACTCGACAAGAAGAAACCCTTCAGAGAACGAGTCTCGCCAATGAGTAATCTGCCGTACTACTACAACTATCTGTCGTACTTCAACGGCGGCAACTCGTTCCACACTCCGTGCTACAGATCCGGAACCAACCGCTTCATCAACAGCGTCAAGAGTTCGCTCCAGCCGGGAACACAAGGCTGCGTAAGATGCACGGTTGAAATGGCCAAATACATCTACAACAACATCCCGCTCAACACGAAGGTAGTGGTATTCTAACAAAACGGCCTGACGGCCAAACGACATTAACGGCGCGGCAATTTGCCGCGCCTGTTTATTTGATGTTATAATCAGTTTAGCCGGCGCAGCGCATTGGTCACCGGCATTCACCATTTAGATCAACACACTGTTAAGCACGCGAACCAACTAAAAGAACGAGCGAAAAGGAGCGATCGTGGATACAGGACTAAGGACAGCGGATACGACAGCACTGGCATACATAGGCGATGCCGTGTACGAGGTTTATATCAGGAAACACGCCATTGAAGGCGCGCATACGAAAACGTCCGAGATCAATGACCGGGCGGTCAGCTTTGTAAACGCGAACAGCCAGGCTGCCTGCGTCAGAAAACTGATGTCAGACGGGTTCCTCACAGAGGATGAACTGGTGATGGTCAAGCGCGCCCGAAACAGGACAAATACTGCGCATCCGCGCGGAGCCACACCGACCGAATACAAGCTGGCCACGGGCTTCGAGGCTTTGATCGGATGGCTGTACATGACCGGGATGACAGAGCGTCTTGAAGAGGTAGTCGCGCAGTCGATAAAGATAACGGAAGAAATCAACGGATAGCAGGGGGCTGCGTCAGCAGCCTTTTTGCTTTCTGCAAAGCATTTGGTTACAGAAAACAGAAGGTGGAATGCCATTTCTAAAAATGATATAATAAACATGTATTTTGAGGCTGTTCAACAAAGCCCGGCTCCGCCGGGAAGGAGACAAACGCAACCATGGATATACCCTCAGCATATCTTGGCAACGAACCATATATTTTTTTGAGTTACTCCCATGCGGACAATGAAGCCGCGCTTGAAGTCATCTCTGCCCTGAACGAGAACGGTTACAGAGTCTGGTACGACGACGGTATCACGCCCGGCGCAGAATGGGACGCTAACATAGCGGAACACATAAAGGACTGTTCGTTCTTTATTTCGCTGATATCCAAAAACTATCTGAGCAGCAGCAACTGCAGGGACGAGCTTAATTTCGTGAG
>JAFOKI010000071.1 GCA_017419895.1 Eubacterium sp.
AGCTTCATAGAACGGTTCAGCGGAGACGGTATACTGGTTTCCTCCCCCGCGGGAAGTACGGCTTACAACTACTCGCTCGGTGGAAGCATAGTCGACCCGAACCTTGAGCTTCTTCAGCTCACACCTATGGCCCCATCGAATAACAGGACATACCGTTCATTCACTTCAAGTCTGATACTTCCATCATATCAGACGCTTGAAGTAATACCCGATCCCGGCATGGATCCTTACCTTACGATAATCATTGACGGCTTTACATACAATTACCGTGATGTCGAAAATATCCATATGGGTTATTCGGAGAAAAAACTGCGCATGGTACAGTTCTCGGACTACGGTTTCTGGAAGAAAGTAAAGGAAAAATTCCTTTAGGCAGCATGAGAGAATTCAGATTTACAGTTACAAAAGAAGACGAAGGCCTGGGTGTCAAGAAACTGATACGCAGGCATTTTGATTTTTCTTCGCGGCTGTTCGCCAAACTGAAAGCGCAGGAACGGATCACTCTCAATGGAGAAGTCCTTCGCGGCTGGATGGTTCCTAAGGAAGGCGATGTCGTTATCGCCCGGCTTCCCGATGAAAAAAGCGGTTTCGAACCCGAAGATATTCCGGTGATACCGGTCTATGAGGATCAGGACATCCTTGTTATAGATAAACCTCCCGGGTATACCGTCCATCCAACAAAGGGGCATCCCTGCCACACAATGGCTAACGGCATTATGAAATACATGCTTGAAACCGGACAGGACTTCAAGATCAGGTTCGCAAACCGGCTTGACATGGACACGTCAGGTCTTCTCGTCATCGCAAAGAACTCCCATGCGCAGGATGAAATCATAAGGCAGATGGATGCCGGCAGCTTTGTCAAAAAATACAAAGCCCTGGTATTCGGTGAACTCATTGAAGATGATTTTGTCATAGACAAGCCGATCGGGCAGTCCGATCCTACAAAGGTAGGCCGCGAGGTCATGACTGACGGCACCGGTAAGGACTCCGTCACGGTCGTGCATGTTGCCGAAAGGTTCAGAGGTTATACACTTGTCGAGCTTGAGCTTAAGACCGGAAGGACTCATCAGATCCGCGTTCACCTTTCACATATCGGTCATCCGATAGTCGGTGATCCTCTTTACGGCGGTGAAAGCCCGCTTCTCCCAAGACAGGCGCTTCACGCTTATTATCTTAATTTCAGTCATCCGGCAGAGGACCGGGAATTAGAACTCACGTCTGAGATACCGGAGGATATACAGAACGCGATCGCTGCAATAAAAGAAGAATAAGTATCCGAAAGCTCAATAATCATGACATTATAAAAGCCGGGGTTTACCCGGCTTTGTTGTCACTGGTTGGATGTTGGCGGAATATATGGTCTCCGGTCGATCACAAGGTGTCCGGTCAGCACATCGAAGAACGCGCAGTGGGCTGTCATCGCATATGCCATTACCGGCGCCATTACCAGATAAGATATCGCGTCTATCACAACTACCAAAGTTGGCATACCGGAAATGTTGAAATAGTACGATGGGATCTGTACGAGCGACGCGAGGAGATATAAGGCAAGGAATGAAAGATCCAGCATAAACAGCTTACCCTTATTATTAGCCATCAGATATTTGCTCTCTTCTATGCATTGGAACGGACTCTTGCTCGGAGTCTCCGCGAGTATGAAATACGCCTGACTGTATCTGTAGAGCGCGACAATACCCGGTATAATGAACAGAAGTGACCACAGAGCGACTTTTATCCCTATAATAACAGTCATTACAAAAGTCTTGAAATAGTAGCTGAAACCGTCGAAAATGTAGCCATTCTGTATGTCTTTCTTCCGGAAAAACATCATTATGAATTTATGCAGCCCGACCAGGAACGTTCCGCTCAGGAACATAGTATATAGATTTGTCAGATACGAGATCTGCATGTAATTCTGAAGCGGTTCCATCCAGACAAGCTGTCTGCCGACAGGCACGAAAACCAGCAGTATCTCCGGTATTATACTGGAAAACACATAATATATCACCACGCCGATGATGACATGGGGCCAATGCCCGCTAAGCTCTTTTCTCGCTATACCCCTGAAAGTTCCGGGGTCGATCATGATCCCGTAATACGGATCCATTTCATACCTCCACATAATCCTTGAAACTCACGAGTTGTATTATATAATATTTACAGCAAGCTAACAAGTCAAAGCATAAAAGGAGCTAAAATGAACACATTCATGGTGTTTTTTTCATATGTCGACGGACGTGAAAAACTCGTCGTTCCCGATATTCCGGAAGCGACCGTTATCTGCGCGGATGGCGGCAGGATCATCGCAGCCGAACACGGGATCGAGCCCGACGTCATGATCGGTGATTTTGATTCAAGCCCCCTTCCCGGACACGGTAATATTATCAAACTCCCGCGCGCAAAGAATCTGACCGACGGTGAAGCTGCCATTGACTATGCTGCCGCGCATGGTGCAGAAAGGATAATCTTCATAGGTGGCCTTGGCGGAAGGTTCGACCATACGATGGCAAATCTCGGACTTATGGTAAAATACGCGCTTAAAGGAATTGAGATGAGTCTGATCGATGGATATAACCGCATAAGGATATTGATGCCCGGAACTTATGTGATACCAGACTCAGGAGCCAAATACCTGAGCGGCGCGGCTTTTTCCGAAGAAGTCACCGGACTTTGTATGTCCGGAGTCGCTTACCCGCTTGACGATTTTAC
>JAFOKI010000072.1 GCA_017419895.1 Eubacterium sp.
AAGGTCAAAAAGCACCGCAAGATCATGTATGAGACAAGCAACGCGAAGGTCGCGACAGTTTCCGCCAAGGGTGTGATCAAAGGCGTCAAGAAAGGCACGTGCTTTGTCTACGCGTACGCGCAGGACGGAGTATGCGCGAAGATAAAAGTGACTGTGAAATAAATTCAAGCCATGACACGTCACGAGCCGGCCCGGATGGCAAACGGGCCGGCTTTGTTGTATAATGGAATCGACCCGAAACTGTTTTGTTTAATAAGGGAGAGAGAAAAATGAAAAGGAAAGTATTACTTATAGCGGCCGCGGTGCTCATGGCGCTTCTCATGGGAACCGCCGCGCACGCCGCGAGCACGGTCAAACTGACTATCCACTGGTCGTCAATGGACGGAGTCGATCTGATGGCGCCTATCGTGATAGATGGCATTGAGCCGGGCACGACTTACAAAACAGCCCTGCAATCAAAAGGTCTGGAATTCGAATCGGTATACTTCAAAAAGGCCGGATATGAACAATGGTCCTATTATACATCACTGAAACCGATCACCTCATATTCATCATACTCGGAGGAATTGTGGTATGATTGTATTAGGAGTTCATATGAAATAAACGAAAACACCGATGTCTATTGTTTTATAGGCAAGGAACTGAATGCTGCTGAAGTGACTTTTACACCTCCGGTCTGCGGTACCGAGACCTCAACACCGGGATCCGGTACACATTGGACCTTTTCTGAACAGACCAACACGCCCATTTTATCCTGTCCTGCCAATGAAAAATACCAGCCCTCTAAAGGCGAAGCATTCTGGATCATATACAATGGTGAAACAGAAGAAGATGATATTGCGTATGTCGGATCCTTTGAGGGCGGCAAAGACTACTATGCATACTACTGGATCCAAGCTGATTTCGGATACTACTTTGCATATAAAGAAAATCCGACGACTGGCTATTATGAATTCCCGGGAAGGCTCAAGGTCAATAACGCGACGCAGATCAAAACATGGCATGACTACGATTATATCGGCGGAATCGTCAAGATCACAGCCGACCATGACTGGGATGCCGGCACTGTAACAAAGCAGCCTACCATTTCCGCTGATGGCACAAAGCTATTTAAATGTAAGGTCTGCAAGGCCACCAAGACCGAAACGCTCCCGAAAACCGGCGGATCTGACGGAACGGCGTTTGGCCCCGGAGCATCGGCTCAGGCCGCTGAAGCTGCTATCCTCGCGCTCAAGAATGACAAGGATCCCAAGGGAACAGCCTTTAACGTCCTCCAGCTGAAAGCGGCAAAAGTCAAAGCCTCCAGCATCAAGCTCACCTGGAAGAAAGCTTCCGGAGCCAAGTCTTACGTCATCTACGCCAATAAGTGCGGTAAAGGCAAGAAATACCAGAAACTCGCTACAGTGACCGGAACGTCATACACCGCCAAGAAAGTTGCCGGCGCAAAACTCAAGAAAGGCACATATTACAAGTTCCTGATGGTCGCTGTCGACGCGAACGGCAAAGTCGTCTCGACATCCAAGACTGTCCACGCTGCAACGACAGGCGGCAAAGTCGGCAACGACAAGAAGGTCACAACCAAGGCCAAGAAGAACAAAGTCACAGTGAAGGCCAAGAAGACCTTCAAGCTCGCGGCTAAGACAGTCGCTGCATCGAAGAAACTCAAGGTCAAGAAGCACCGCGCAGTCAGCTACGAGAGCTCCAACGCGAAGGTCGCCACAGTTTCCGCAAAAGGCGTGATCAAGGGCGTCAAGAAGGGCAAATGCAAGATCTATGCATATGCGCAGAACGGAGTTTGTGCTGTGATCAAGGTGACTGTGAAATAATTCTCATTATTCGAAAAAGCAGGATCGTTCATAAAGACAAAGCCCTGATGGCAGCACCATCAGGGCTTTGTTCGATCTAAAAAGAACTCAAATCAGAGTTTCCTCTTTACCCCCTTCTGTTTCTCTTCCTTATATTCGCGCTCGAACGCGCCGTTTATGACCCGTTTACCCACTACGCTCCGGCTTACTGAACCGTGGTTCGGGAAATACCCCTCAACGTTTGTTCCTCCCACAGTATAACTCTGCTTTGACATTCCTGAATATCCGGCTGCAACGCTCACTTCTGTAATATCTTCCGTCAGATAGCCCATAGGAAATTTACTTCCCAGATACCTCGCCAGCAGATCGATGGTATCAAAGTCGAGCGATTCATAATTGTATCTGCTGAGGTAGAATTCTTTTGCCGGATCTGCGCCTTTATGACTCAGGACTCGGATCACCGATTTTTCGATATTGATGCAATATGTTTCCTTGTCCGATATGCAGCTCAGGATATCCTGAACCATATCGCTTTTACCAAATCTGGTTTCCAGGTCGCTCAGGCTCGGTTCAATATTTGTGCGCACCGTGCTGCCGGAGTTTATATTCACCGGAACGGCATCCTTCATCGCTTCTATCACGGTTCTTAAAACGATCAATGCAAGGCCAGCCGCTGCGATGATCGCCGCGTCTTTCAGCAGAATGATCGATCCTTCACCAAGGCCATGCCTTACCAAGCCCATGAGCGCCACGCCCGCTGCTATGATACCGCCAAAAATGACGAGAACTTTTCCAAATCCTTTCATGTCGTCTCCTCCTGTCTTTATTATATCACGCATTCCCGGTCTTCGCCGACATCGATTCCTCTATCATATTTTCTGCTCAATTGGTATAATATATGGTATGGATCGACTAAAGCAGAGCACCCTGCGGCGCCATGCCGCCTGCGAAAGGATGATATATATGAAGACTCTTTCCGCCCGAACCGTTCTGACAAAAGCCGCTGTCATATTCATGACCATTCTTATAGCGATTTCTATGCTTCCCGGATCTGCCAAGGCATATGCCGAAACCGGTCCCGCAAAATCTCCTGCAATACCGCAGGATATCAAACTCCAGATCGTGGGGACTCCTACCGTTTATGTGCAATCCGGAAATGAAAACATCTTCTCTGTCCAGGTGAAGAACATTTCAAGCACCGAGGTTAAGGGCGTCAACGTCTGCCACGGGTTCCCGTCGATGGATGACTATTATGACGAGAACGGTGGCTTTGTTGACGGGTACTCATCTCAGACGACCACGCAGCCCGGGTACGAACCGGAAACCTGGTACCGTTTCACCACTAATTTCGAGAAAACCGACTACGCGGCCGTGAACGCGGTGTGGGACAGCGATGAAGAAGGCTACACGATAGGCGCGGGCAAGACGGCTACGCTTTGGTTCAAGGTGCGCTCAAAGTTCGAGGAACCCGGCACATATAATGAGTGGATCAAATTCGGTGACGTCCATACCGAACTTGTCGGCGGGTTCTATCCGATCCCCATCGTCGACAAAGCTTTCTCCGGCGAGTGCGCAGTCAAAGTCGTGACTTACAACCCGTCAGGCGCAGCCATAACTCACGGGACGAGCGAGAATCACGGGTTCGACATCACGCCTGTAGCGGTGGGTTCGACTATAGATTTCGGTACTGTCGACCTTACAAAAGAAACCGGCCTCACGGCTGAACGTGAATACATCACAAGAAACACCAGCACAGGGTATAACGGCGACATAACAAAGGACGAGCATGGGCAGACTTCCGACATCACGGTCGATCTTGATATGGAATATTCCACATCCATCGACTGGCGCGTCGGCCACCCGTTTACTCTCGACACTAATCTCAGCTACGGTATGCACTGGTCGCCTCTTCCGGCTGCCCCGATGTCATCGAATCAATTCCAGAGCGCCACGACCGGTGTCGGGCTTAACGCGACGTATTTCATCGCCGGAACATACACCGCAGATCTCGTGCTGAACACGATGCCTCACGGCGTGAAAGTCAACGGCAGCGCCATACACACGAACGGCCGCTACACATGGCCCGTAAAAGTTACTCTTACAGGCACCAACCCCAGAATTCCAAAAGCCCCGGTCAATGTCATTGCCGATCCGGGAAACGGCCAGGTCGAGATCACATGGAACGCGGCCGCAGGCGAAGAAACATCCCAATTTGAAGTCTACCGTCGCGAGGGCACTGAGACGGCAGCCAACAAGGCCAAACTCAACACAGCCCAGTTCAACTGGAACGATTACGAATGGGTCGGAAATGACACTCCTGACTCTGAAGGCAATTACCTGGTGGTCGACGGGCAGGTCGAGAACGGCAAGACCTATACGTATGTAGTCATCGGCGGGGACCCGCTGAAGGCGTATCCGGCTTTTGCCGTCAGAAAAGGCTCGACTTCTACCGACGTCACCCCCGACAGCTCGTATCAGAGCAGGCTCCAGAAACCGGACCGGTTCTACGGGAATGAAGAACAGGGCGGAGTCCGCCTCGAGTGGGAAATGAATGAAAACTATGGTGGCGACTCCAACGACGGGTCGTCCATGGTAGACCATTTCAATATCTACAGGGACGGCGTGCTCGTCATGCAGGTCCAGCAGAACGCGGTTATAGCGGATCCGTATTACGGCTGGGGACCGGAACCGGATGATCCGGATACTTACACTTACCATCTTCTCAGCGTGGAATACGGCTGGGAATGCTTTGTTGAGACGCCTGAGATCTATCAGAATTACACGTGGAATGTCGCCGCTGTGTCGAAGAGCGGAGTCGAGGGCTACTGGTCGGATCCTGACACCCGCATGGGAGTAAACGACGATAGAGTCGAGATCACGGGGCATAATGCTACCGTCAACCTTGACTGGGACTACCCTTACTGGGATGACGGCGACTATGATACAAAAGTAGAAGTCCTGTCTGTGACTGTCTCCCCGTGGTTCACCGACCCGCACAACGCGTATATCGAAAGCGTCGACTACTGGCGTGCCGAAGGTACGAATGCCCCTGACACGACCGCTGCTCCGTACCATACAAAGGTCACCGAAGACTACGGAAACGTGGAGACGGTACTCACCGACACGAACGTCACAAAAGGCAAGACATACACATACACCGTGCATCTGACGTCGAGCGACGGTGTCGAGAGCAACTATCATACTTTCACTGTAAAGGTCCCGACCGGCAGCAACTGGTACACTGCGGACTACTCAAGCTCATACGTCACTTGGAGTACCGTTAACGGCAGAAAAGCGCAGTTAAGCTGGTACGCCGACTACGAATATGACGATTACAGCGACTGGCATTATATCGGCACATACAAGGTATACCGCAACAATACTCTTATTAAGACTTACACCGCGAGCGGCAAGGAAGACGGCGAGCTCCTGTACACAGACGATCCGGGAAGCGACGGCACATATGTCTACCGCATGGACAAAGTCATAAACGGCATCACGATCCGCGGCCGCGAGTTCACCTTTGTCAGAGATACAAAGCCCGTGGATGAGTCGACGCTGCTCAAAGCGCCGGGAGCACCGCTCCTCGACATAAGAGTCTCGGACGGAAACCCGATACTCCGCTGGGCCGCTGGCAATCAGGGCGGAGCCGTTGAGGGCTACCATATTTACAGGAAGGACGCGGGCACGTTTATAAACGGTCATTACAATTCATCCGGCCACTGGCCCAATATGCGCTACATCACGATTGACGATCCGTCGGTGACTTCGCTCACGGATATTTATGGCGCCTTTGTCGAAGGCGACCCGTCCAAGGGCTACCTGGAAGGCGTTGCCTGGTCTGAATCCGTGTGCCCTCACGAATACTGGATCACGGCTTACAACCAGGCGGGCGAGAGCGAGCCTTCGCAGGTGATCTCCCTGAGCGGGGACGGCGAGGACGAATACGGCAACCCGCTGCCACCGGCGAACAGCGACGATTATCCGCCGGGCACGCCGGATATAACAAAGCTTTGGATCGATTGGGACGACGAATCGAATTACTCGACCGAGTGGGACAGCATGGTCGCAGGATATATCCATGTAGCTTGGGAAGACGCGCCCGGCACGGCTGCCTCTATCGACAGCTGGGACGTTAACGTCTCGGGACTCAAATACAATTGGCCCGAGTCTCTCGAGGCCTGGAAAGCCGAGCGCGAACCGGACGCGAAACTAGGTACCAGCGACCGCTACTCGCCTAAAATATATATCGAAGGAGACCCGGGCGACGACGGCGATCTCGGCCGCACCGCTTCTGTCACCGTTACCGCAAAGAACAGCGCGGGAAGCACGGTTTCGGCTCCGGAGACCATTCTGGTAACGAGTTTCCCGCAGTTCCGCGCTTTGCCCGGTAACGCGAGCGCAAAACTCCAGTGGACTGATCTGTACAAAGATTCCGAAACCACGGTGACCGCATGGGAGATCAGGAGAAAAGGCGAATTCACTCCGTGGGAGACTGTCGCAACCATCTCCACGGGCACGCTTGACTACGAGAAAGACAAAAACGGGGCATATATCACCGATAGCCGCGGCAAAAAGAACTATACATGGACCGATACAAATATCGACAACGGTTGGACTTACGAATACAAAGTCGTCGCGAAATGCGGCGACAATATCGACCGTGAGAGCGTGACGCGCGAAGTCGCTCCGGTCTACTCCGCCGCGCTGGAAACTCCGGGCGCTCCGCGGAACCTCAGCTACGATATAGTGAACGGCGAGGTCATATTCACATGGGATCCGCCGGCAGAAGGAACCGCTCAACGCTATTACGTGATGTATGAGTACCAGCGGTCTTATGATGATACACCATCCTGGAACTGGATCGCGGATGCTTTCGCGCCTTCCACGAGCGCGGTCTGGGCTCCGCGGGAAGCCGGGTCTTACAGGTGCTTTGTTTACTCGAGAAGTTATATCAACGGCAGCGATGTTCCGTACATGCCATACGAAGGAAGTTTTGAGGAACAATATCCGACAGCTTCAAATATCATAACCGTAACGATCGATGATGACCAGATCGCACAGCAGGCAGATGATTATCCGGGCAGTTTCACACTGACTGCTGCCGGCGGCGAGAACAAAATCACTCTGAACTGGACCGCGAGCGAAGGCGCGACATACTATGAGATCAACCGCAGGAGCTCCGATGACGGCACATATTTCAATACCGTCACTCTGCCCGCCGGAACGACCTCCTATGTGGATACTTCCACGATCCCCGGAGTGCGCTATCAATACGATGTCACCGCAAAGAACAGCCACGGCGGTGTGTATAACCGGGTCATCGCGGCTGCGACCGGCAAGACAAAGGATCAGGCCGCGGCAGAGAGCGTAGCGGTACTGATCGATGCCCTCCCGGATCCTGATGACGTGACGTTGGATGATGCGGACGCGATCACCGAGACTAAGGCTCTTTACGACGGACTTACAAAGAAACAGCAGAACCTGATAGACTCCGAGCTCAGGCAGAAGCTCGCGGACGACGTGGAGCAGCTCGAGATACTTCAGCTTCTGGAGAAATATTCGGCGATCACGGATCCAGTGCAGGCTTTGATCGACGCGCTGCCCGACGCGGAAAACGTGACACTTGATGACGAGGCGGACATTGCTGCTGCCCGCGCGGCAT
>JAFOKI010000073.1 GCA_017419895.1 Eubacterium sp.
CAGGTGAAGGTCAAAAAAGGAATAATGTATAAACTGGGTGATACAGTGGACGTTGATATTGGAGGAACGGGAGAACTTGATCTTCACCAGTATTTCATGGGAGTCGATGTGAGCGGCGGTGCAAAAGTGAATTTCCATTGGTGGTGGATAAGTCTGGATAAGCAGTATGACGGAGAGTTCCTCATGGGTTTCTACCAGAGAGAGAACGGAGTCATGGCCTTCGGCGTAGGGCTAAGAGGAAATTCCGGAGGGAAAAACATCGTCAAGCATTATTACTACGATTTTAACGGGGAAAGCAATCTCGGAAACGGACAGCTGACATAAGATCGTCGAGGCGGACAGTTCGGGACAGGTATGTGAAATGACATCATTGAAAACGAAAAAAAACAGATACGCTTTTTCAGCGGTCCTTCTGGTCCTGCTGCTCTTTTCTGTGCTGCTCATGACAACGCAGCAGTCATTTGCGGAAAAGAAAAGCAAAGTCATAACCGATCACGGGGTAAAGGGAAAGCTTGCAGTATCTTTCCAGTTCGACGTTGAAGAAGTTCCAATCACTCTGATATCGCCCGGTGGTCAGAAGTTCAGCGAGGGGAGCAAAGGCGTCGCTGTTTACAGGGGCGAAAAATGGGTGCTTTTCGAAATCGAAGACGCGGAGAAAGGTGAGTGGAAGGCTGAATATGACCTTGGGGTTAACAGCGTCATAACATATCACATACTGGAGTCAGAAGGCGGTATAGCAATCCAGAATTTTGCCGTTGGAAAAGTAAACGGATCCAAAGCAAAGGTGTCTTTTGAGGTCGACAGACCTGTTGAGGCGATCCGTTACAGCTGGGTGATCACCGCGTCTGATGAATCGGTTACTGACGAGGAGGGAGTGAGAGTCGGATCAGGCAGCGCCAAATCCGGTGAGAAAGTCGAGGATGAGATAGATCTCTCCGATCTCTCAAGTTCGGACGGTGTCGTTCTTAGTCTTTATGTGGAGGGTACCAGTCCGAATGGCAATGAAGAATTCGATACGCTCTTGTGCGATCCGTTCGCGTATACGAATCCGGATTCACCGGAGGCGATGAAAAGCTATCGCGTACTGATAGACCACAATAATCACTATCTGGAGATCGACTGGGAAGGACTGGATGACGGTTCTGAGCACAGGATACGCGTAACGGCAGACGACAACACTGACAACTATCTCATGAAAGAAGATTTGGAAAGTGATGTCACGAATACCGGACTTTACTATCCTGCAGATACAAAGAAGCTTACGGTGTCCCTGTCGTATCTTTACAGAGGTCTGTATTCAAAAGAAAAGGTCGTGGAGATCGACCTGGAAAACGGCGATTATCTATTGCTCGAGGGAGAAAATGTAACTGCCGGAGGTAATGTCATACTCTCCTATAGAAGCAGTAAGCCCGCGATCCTTTCCGTTTTCACAGGGGAAAGGCAGGAGCCTGCCGAGAGAAAAGATTTCGAAACAAGAGAAGAATATGAAGAAGCGCTTCGAAAAGAAGGCGCGGAGCAGTATAGGATCCAGGAAGAAGGGAAGATAAGCCTTCCCATGCAGCAGTCTGAAACTGTGTTCTATGCCGAATTCGAGGGTGAAGAAAATGTATTCCATTTTGTGGACACGCGTCTCCAGTACAGTGCTTTCCCGCCTGAGATAGTGCTGTATGAGGATCCGGATGGGATGACATATAAAGAAGGTGAGATAGAAATAACAGGTCTGATCTCACACGGAACGTCACTCACGATCGACGGCGCGGAAGTCGAATTGGGAGAAGACGGATCATTCTCAAAAAAATTGACGCTTAAAGACGGAGAGAACGTGTTTGAGCTCACGGCTTCAAATGAACTGGGTGTGACGGCGACGAAAGTCCTGACGGTTTACCGGGGAACAGGAAACCGCTCCCGTGCAGCTGCGGGACAGGAACCTTTGTCCATTAACAGGGTCATAAAAGAGGAGCTTTCACAAAGGGGACTCAGCCCGTGGCTTCCTTTGCTGGCTGCGCTTGCCTTGAGCCTCATCCTCATCATCGTTTTCTGGCTCGTTCTCAGAAAAGAAAGGAGCAAAGGGATGATTCTGATGCTCCTGATGGTCATGGCCGATGTCATTGCCGCTTTCCTTGCAGCCGGCTCGATGCTCTTGTCTAATGTCATAGCAAAAGATATGGGTGATACCGAGGTACTGTCAATGATGGAGAGGTCTTTTGAGGAAACGTGGAAATACATGCAGCTTAAGGATAGTCTGTTTAACGCGGGACTTGTATTTACCGGAGTTTTTGTGGTCGGGCTTGTCCTGACGATCCTGCTTGGGATCCGTCTCCGTAAGAAGAATAAGGTGTGATCATGTACTGTAGATATTGCGGAAAAGAACTGAAACCGAATGCCCGTTTCTGTACCTTCTGTGGTAAAGAACAGGTCAAAATGAAACCGAAGACAGCTGTTGACCCGGCGGCGATCCGCCCTGCCGCGCCGCCTGTAAACACTCAGCCGGTAAGACCAGTACCGGTCCGGCCGGCCGTGCCGCCGGTGAATGCTCAACCTGTAAATACGACGCCGGTCCAGCCTAATGCAAAGAAACAAAAAGTGAATGCGGCAGCTCTCGTGAAAGAACGCATGGCAGCGGGTAAAGAGCGCATAGCAGCCGGCAGGGAACAGATGGCTGCCGGCAGAGAGAAGGTCAGTGCCGCAAGTGTAAAAGGCATGCGGATCGTACTGATCGGGCTTGCCTGCGCGATGTGTGTCACGCTGGGGGTTGTTCTGCTTCTGGACCCGTATAGTTTTATCAGTATAACAGGAGCATAAAGCACACGGATCGGGGGCTGTGACCGCATTTTCAGCCATTAACCATTACCTTCTGCATGCGTTGAAAAAAAGTTCTTGCCAATGTGGCATGTAATATGTATAATATAAGGGCGCCGCAAAAGGCGCCCAGGTACGCCTCCTTGGTCAAGAGGTCAAGACGCAGCCCTCTCACGGCTGAATCAGCGGTTCGATTCCGCTAGGAGGTACCAATAAGACGGAACGGCCTCAAACCGTTCCGTTTTGCGCTTTTTGCGGCTGGGATCCGCGTAAGCTGCTTTGTCCGTAAGCCCGCAGCCGCAGGAGCGGCTTTGTCGGGGGAACGGTATAGAGGTGAGCATGTCAATAGGTAAACGGATAAACAAAAAACTTGACGATGTAGGCAAGATGCTCCTTGCCATTCTTGTCATGTGTACTGTCGCGCTTGCCCCGATTTCATGCACTGCGCTCGAGATGGAGCGTCAGTTCGAAATGACCGAAATAGTGTGCGCTTCCGTTACCGACGGATATGAGAGCTATGTCCTTTCGTGCGAGGACGGTGAGTTCAGGGCCAAGAACTCTATCAGAGCGGTGAAAGCGCAGATCAAGCTCGAAAAGGCGCAGGCAAAAGAGTATCTTGAGAAGGAAGAGGAACGCAAGGCAAAAGAAAGATATGAACGCGCCGAGGCTGAAGCCTGGGCGAACACGAACAGGACTTTCCCGAATTCATCGTGGAGCGGAAGGGTACTGTCGCCGGGAGCCGGAACGATAATGGGTCCGTCGGGAAAAGAGACGTTCTACAACCTCAACATGGGGGTCGTTGTCAGCGTGATGCGCCGCATGGGATTCAGCGAAGAAGAGTATCCGTATGAAGTCAGGGAAGACGGAGTCAAGACGCTAGGCGGATTTGTTATGGTGGCTGCCAATCTCGATATAAGACCGAGAGGATCGTTCATAATGACATCATGCGGGGTCGGCATAGTATGCGACACCGGCGGTTTCGCGAAGAGAAACAGGACGCAGCTCGATTTAGCGGTCACATGGTAATCAAGCATAAGCATGGAATGACAGATCATATTTGAAACGAACAAAAGCGCCGGCGAGTCCGGCGCTTTGTTATTACAGTCAAAACAGGCTTCAGTAACTGCTTCCGCTACCTTACCATGAACTTGCGTCCGACTACGGCGGCGATCTTGTAGGGGAGCGGTCTCAGAGCTTTATCTGCTTCCTTGACGAGCGATGAAACGGGAAGACTCTGAGGACAGTGCTTCTCGCACTTTTTGCAGCCTATGCAGTTTGAGCCGAATCCGGGCTTTTTTCTTAATCCTATAGTTGAAAGATAGTTGTAGCGGCCTCGTGATTTCTTCTCGAGATACATCGTGTTGTAGCAGCTGAAAATGCCGGGGATATCGACGCCCTGGGGACAAGGCATGCAGTATCTGCATCCGGTACATCCGACTTTCAGTCTGGATGTGAGTATGCGTTTGACATCTTCTATGGTTTCACGTTCTTCCGGAGTCATACTGCCGGCAGGGGATGATGAGGCTGCCAGGCAGTTTTCCTCTACCATTTCGATCGAATTCATGCCGGAAAGCACACATGTGACACCGGGCTGGTCGTACAGCCACTTCAGTCCGATTGCCGGAGGTTTAAGTCCAATTCTTGCGATACGGTCGACAGCGTCCTGCGGGAGCTTTGTGGCAAGTGCGCCTCCTCGCAGAGGTTCCATTATGATAACGGGAATACCCATTTCATATGCGGTCTCAAGACCAAGTCTCCCGGCCTGACTGGTCTCATCCAAGTAATTGTATTGTATCTGGCAGAAATCCCAAGGATAGTCTTTCAGTATACTGAGAAACATTTCAGTGTTGCCGTGGAATGAGAATCCGATATTCCTGATTGCGCCGGATGCTTTTTTGCGCTCGATCCAGTCTTCTATTCCGAGGCGTTTGAGTTTCTCCCACTGCGCGAGGTCTGTGAGCATATGCATCAGGTAATAGTCGACGTGGTCAGTCTTAAGACGTTTCAGTTCTTCGTCGAAATACTTATCGATAGCGCCGGGATTGTTCACAAGGTATTGTGGAAGCTTTGTTGCGATATTGATTTTGTCTCTGATACCGTTCCTTGAGACAATCTCGCCTAGCGCGGCTTCGCTGCCAGGATAAAGATAAGCGGTGTCGTAATAGTTGACTCCGAGTTCAAACGCGCGCAGGAGTTCGCGCTCGGCCTTGTCGATGTCTATACTGTTTCCCCTGCGGGTGAACCTCATGCAGCCGTATCCCAGAAGTGAGATAGGCTCTCCGTATTTGTTTTTTCTGTACTCCATTTTTATATCCTCAATTCCCAAGTTACCCCCTACGATTCTTCGTGTATTCAATATCCGAATGTTTCAGCGGCATTTTTCATATTTTGCCGTATATCTACCCCGAACGGACATCTGAGTTCGCATGCCCCGCACGCGATGCAGTCGCTGCCGTGCCGTTCAAGCACGCGGTAGTGCTCGCGTACTGTCTCGGGCACTTCTCCTTGAGCGATCGTGAGGTTAAGAAACTTTGTCACGGACGCGATGTCAATCATCTGCGGACAAGGCGCGCAGTGACCGCAGTACATGCAGTGACCATGCCAGCTGACGCGCGGGAAATCGGCAAGCGCCGAAGCGTAATCGCGCTCGTCTTCGGTCGCGGACTCGTAAGCAAGTGTTTCTGCAAGGTCTAAAACGTTCCTGGCTCCGGACATTATGCTCGCGACCGCGGGTCTCGTCAGCGCGTAATGTATGCACTGCGAAGCGGTAAGCGCAACGCCTGCGGGCGAGAGCTCGGCATCCAGAAGATCACCGCCTCCGAAACATTTCATGACCGTGATACCGACTCCCTTCCTCTGACAAAGCTCGTAAAGCGCCTGTCTGTCGGGATCCATGTTGGTGTATTCTTTTGAATAAGTCTCATCCGCCCAAAGGTCCTCGACATCTTCGCTCGGCGGCTGAAGGTCGTAGCAGGGGTTGATGCTGAACATCAGGACTTCTATGAGGCCGCTCTCAATCGCGGTCATCGCCACGAGCGGGTTGTGGGAACTGAGTCCTATATGCCCGATCCTGCCTTCTTTTTTGAGTTTCACCGCAAAGTCAAGAATGCCATTGTCCACGATTTTGTTCCAATCGGATTCAGCGTCGCAGTAGTGGATCATGCCGATGTCGACATAGTCGAGACCGGTAATTTCCATGAGTTCAGCGAAACCGCGTTCGGTTTCCACGAGATTACGTGTCCTGACGTACTGTCCGTTCTTCCAGATCGCGCAAAGATGCCCCTGTACAATGAACTTGTCCCGTTTTCCTTTTATGGCATCCCCGATCGAGCGTCTGATGACCGGGTCGGGTGAATAGAGGTCAAAGAAGTTGACCCCGTGCTTTTCCGCCGAAGCGATCAGTTTGGCTGCCATTTTGCCGTCTTCCATCGCAAAACCTTCGCAGCCAAGTCCTATCTCGCTGACCTTTAGTCCCGTGTTTCCTAATTCTCTGTATTTCATGCATGACTCCTTCTGTTACTGATTCAATTCTACTATACTTTTGGATTAACGCAAACAATAGTATTTCACAAAAGTTTTATAGGAAATAACCCACAGATGGTGTATAATAACTCTGTTAACCACATTATATAGTCAGTCAACGGTCCGGGGTGTTGGACGAGAGCGATAAATGGAAAGAAGAAAGAATTCTGACAGCGGATACAGGAGGAATGCTCCGGTCAGACGCAGTGACATAGATCCTGAAGTCTACAGGAAGATCATGGAGAGAAGGCAGGCTATAGATCCCGAGGTCCGCCGGATCATAATGGAGAAGCGCAAAAAGGCGCGTAGGAAGAAGGTCATTATCAGATGCACCATCCTTGCTCTTATCCTTGTATTGATAATTACGGGAATAGTTTTTCTCATAAAGGCGCTTGCGTCAGGCGGTGAAAGGGAGAACACGAGCAGCAAGACGGTCTGGAAACCCGATAAAACGGCGCAGACCGAAGAGCAGACCTTTGTTGAGGAACGGGGTATCGTTTTCATCGATGCCGGACACGGAGGCGAAGATCCCGGCGCGGAAGAGGAGGGTCGCTACGAAAAAGACGATAATCTGCTGATTGCGCTTGCGGTCAAGAAAGAACTGGCGAAACTCGGGCTGAAAGCAGTAATGTCACGCGAGGAAGATGTAAGTGTAGACAGGGAAGCAAGAGGAAAAATGGCGAATGAAGCCGGCGCAATGCTCATGCTCTCGATTCACAGAAATCAGGCTTCAGTGGGTGAGGGGTATGAGATATGGGTGCCCGCAGACGGAGATCCTGCGTCCAGGACACTCGCGGAGAATATCCTGAAGGAACTGGATCATACAGGAATATCGCTTAACAGAGGTGTTAAAACAGGCACGCTTACCGATCCCACTAAGGATTATCCTGAGAACGAAGTCCCGAACATGCCGAGCTGTCTTCTTGAGTTCGGATTTATTACAAGTGTTCAGGACAATGTGGATCTCGCTCTGCACAGGAAGCAGTACGCGGAAGCGATAGCGAGAGCCATGAGCGTCACTTACGGGCAACTGTACGTGGGCGAATGACCGCCGCATGAGGCTTTGACATATGTGGCGCGGCATGGCCGCGCAAGGCTTTGTTAAACTGGACGAACGGAGGAAAATGAATTGCGTTTTTTGATAGCGCTCTGGGCGGGTAAATTCATCGGATTTCTGATCAGGCTTATAGATGAAAGCAGGGGATCGAATCTGAGCGGCGAAAAAGCCATGGCGATCGATCCCAGAATGATCAGCCATTTCAAAGGGATCGATCCCGAGAAAACGATTTTCATAACCGGGACAAACGGCAAATCGACGACTACGAATCTTCTGGTGCATATACTCAGAAGCAACGGCAAGAAGGTCGTGGCGAATCTTGAAGGGGCGAACCTGCTCCACGGTGTCGCGACGACGCTTATCAAGGCTTCTTCCCTGACAGGGCGGGTGAGCGCAGACTATTTTGTGTTCGAGACGGACGAAAGGTATCTGAAAGCCATCAGGGAGCAGCTTCCGGCTGTGAATATAATGATGACGAACCTTCAGAAGGATCAGGCGCAGAGGAACGGGGAGCCCGATTTTGTAAAGGGCAAGATACACGACGCCGTGGTTCTGAGAGACACAGTGCTTTATGTCAACAATGAAGAGCCGCGTGTCAAATCATTTGAGTCGGAAGTAAAGAAAACGATCACATACGGAA
>JAFOKI010000074.1 GCA_017419895.1 Eubacterium sp.
ATATCCTATACTCATCATGTGACCGCTTTGTTCACTGCCAAGCATATTGCCCGCGCCGCGGATCTGGAGATCGCGCATAGCGACTTTGAATCCCGCGCCGAATTCGGTGAATTCCCTTATTGCCCTCAGGCGCTTCTCCGCATCCTCCGTGAGGACTTTGTCTTTGTTATACATTAGATATGCATACGCCAGTCTGTTCGAACGGCCGACGCGCCCCCTCAGCTGGTAAAGCTGTGAAAGCCCGTATCTGTCCGCATCGATCACTATCAATGTATTCGCGTTCGGTATGTCTATGCCATTCTCTATGATGGTGGTTGCGACCAGGACATCGTATGTACCTGCGATGAAATCCATCATGATCTTTTCTAGCTCGTTCTCGCTCATACGGCCGTGACCGACCGCGATTTCAGCGTTCGGAACGAGCCTTTGGATACGGTCTGCGATCTGCCTGATTCCCTGGATCCTGTTGAATACGACAAACGCCTGCCCGCCTCTTTCCATTTCCCTGGTGATCGCTTCCCTGATGATTTCATCGTCCTGTTCCATGACATATGTGCGGACGGGAAGCCTTTCCTCGGGCGGCTCTTCAATCACGCTCATATCCCTGAGACCCGAAAGAGACATATTAAGCGTTCTCGGTATCGGGGTGGCGGAAAGCGTGAGCACGTCGACTGTCGCCTTGAGTTTTTTGATTTTTTCCTTATGAGCGACACCAAATCTCTGCTCCTCATCTATTACGAGAAGCCCGAGATCTTTAAAACGCACATCATCTGAAAGCAGCCGGTGCGTTCCTATTATCAGGTCTATGCTGCCATCGCTGACGCCTTGGGTTATTTTTTTCTGCTCAGCAGGAGACCTGAATCTCGACAGCATTCCGACTTTTATCGGAAAATGCTCGAATCTGTCTTTGAGCGTGTAATAATGCTGATTCGCGAGAAGCGTTGTTGGGACAAGTACCGCAGCCTTTTTGCCGTCGGAAATACATTTGAACAAAGCCCTCGCCGCCACCTCTGTCTTGCCAAAACCGACGTCACCCAAAAGCAGCCTGTCCATTGGCTCCGGTTTTTCCATGTCATGCTTGATCTCTTCAGTTGCCCTCAGCTGGTCTTCCGTCTCAACGAACGGAAAATCCATTTCGAACTCACGCTGCCACGGTGAATCCATTGAGAAAGCATATCCGCCTCTCGCAGATCGCTCCGCATAAAGCTCGATCAGTTCATCCGCCATCTCACGGATCGCATTTCTCGCTTTCAGCTTCGTGTGTTTCCATTCACTTCCCGAAAGCCTATTGATCTTCGGGGCTTTCCCTTCGGATCCTATGTATTTCTGGACAATGTCGAACTGCTCCACAGGGACGTAAAGCAGATCAGTCCCGGCGTATTTTATCTTCAGGTAGTCCTTGCGCTCACCTTCAACGTCCAGCGCTTCTATACCCTGGAACACACCGATCCCATGGTTCTCATGAACGACATAATCGCCCTTCTCCAGGTCAGTGACGCTGTAAAGCGGTGTGCCGTTTCTCTTCGCTGTACGGTTGCGTCTGATCTTTCTACGCCTGCTTCCGAAAATATCTCCTTCTGTGATCCAGACGAGTTTCTCGTCAGGCAGTTCGGCGCCGTGAGTAAGAGTACCGATGACTACACTGACTTTATCGGAAAGCCGCTCTGTATCGACGAGCGATTCCATGTCCTTTTTTATGCTGTCTGACGTCACAACTACCGTGACAGCATATTTCCTGTTTACGAATGCCTTGAGATCATCTGCCAGAATCTCCAGTCTTCCGTTGAAAACCGGCGCCTGGATGCCTCTCAGTTCTTTGATCTCAGTATATGTATCGATCCCCCTTATTCTCTTGGGGAACGGTGTTAGCACATAAACATCCCTGCCCTGATATGACGAAATGAACTCTTTTATGCCTGTGAGCATTTCGAGATCTTTAGGCACGATCTGACCCTTTTCAAGCATCAGTGCCGTGTCTTCCCTGAGTTCCTTGGACCTCGCCTCCAGATGCCCGTATATGCTGTCGGGATCGTCGACTATAAGGATCCCGTTCTCCATGTAATCCCAAAGAACTTCCGACTCGTCATAGAAATAATGAAGATAATTGTCGAGGAGCTGTATATTCGATGCATTCGAAATATACTCACAAAGCGCTCCCGCGCGTTTTGTCAGGTTTTCCGCAGATTCAGCATACTCCTCGGGATCTTTTTTAAGCAGTTTGTCCGCCTGGGCTTTATATGCTTTGTTGATCCTGGCGGCAGCATTTTTGAAAATCTCACCATCGACAAGGATCTGCTGCGCAGGACCTATCCTGATCGATGACAAGTTCCCCGTCGACCTCTGTGTATCCGGATCGAATGTTCTTATCGAATCGACTTCTTCCCCGAAAAATTCAATTCTGACAGGTTCTTCCGCCGAAGCCGGAAAAACATCGACTATACCGCCTCTCACGCTGAACTCGCCCGGGCTTTCGACAAGATTCATCCGCTCGTACCCCAGAGCTGCGATGCGTTCCCTTACCAAAACGGGATCGTATTCACCGCCGTATTCGAGTTCTACATCGCTTCCTTTGAGCCTGTCGTGAGGCATAAGCCGCTTGAGGGCGGCTGAGACCGGAGCTATAACTACAGAGCCCGGCTTTGTGAGCAAAGCCTCAGTGCCCTTTATCCTGCTCATCAGCTCGTCACGTCCGGCAGCCTCATATCCCAGTAATAATCTACTTTCTTCAGGCATAACCACGGGTTCGTTCCCCGCAAAAAAAGAGAGATCGTCCGCAAGCGTCCGGGCTCTCGCCCCGGTCGCGGTCACGATCAAAGCCGTTCTCTTTTCTTCTTTCAA
>JAFOKI010000075.1 GCA_017419895.1 Eubacterium sp.
AGCATCTGAACAGCCTTGCCGGCCATTCATTTTTTTGAGCGGATCACACAAACATAATGTATAGGATTTAATATAACACAACAAAGTTTCTATATCAAGCACAAAAAAACAAATAATACTTTATTTATTTTGTTTATTTCAAACAAAAATCAACCATGAGAACAAAACTACTCTATCCGAAAGCGTTTTTTGCGGCACCCTGACCGTGTTAATGATCATATCAAAAGAGACTTCCCAACACTTATTGTTTGGCAGCCCCCTTAATGCAATGTCAGTCTATTCTTAACACAAAACCCCGGCCATGACGACCGGGGTTTGTTATGCTTTAGGAAACACTTATCCAGGTTGATTTTTACAGGTGAAGTACCCTGTCTTTGATCTCCTGAGTCCTTCCCTGGTTCCACCACTGAGTTCCGATGTAACCGCATGTACGGCGTGCAACGGACATCTTGCGCTGGTCGCGGTTTCCGCAGTTCGGGCATTCCCATACCAGTTTGCCGTTTTCATCTTCTTTGATCACGATCTCACCATCATATCCGCAGACCGAGCAGTAATCGCTCTTGGTGTTGAGCTCAGCGTACATGATGTTGTCATAGATGTATCTCATGAGTGTGAGAACAGCCGGGATGTTATTCTGCATGTCGGGAACTTCAACATAGCTGATCGCTCCGCCCGGTGAGAGTTTCTGGAAATCAGACTCAAATCTGAGTTTCTCAAAAGCGTCGATTTCTTCCGTGACGTGTACGTGATAGCTGTTTGTGATGTAGTTTTTGTCTGTTACGTGCGGAATGATACCAAAACGTCTCTGCAGGCATTTCGCGAATCTGTATGTCGTGGATTCCATCGGTGTTCCGTATACGGAATAACTGATGTTTTCAGCCTTCTTCCACTTGGCGCACGCATCGTTCAAAGCCTGCATTACTGCAAGCGCAAACCTGCGGCCTTCCGGCGTAGTGTGGCTTTCGCCAAGCATTCTCCAGCACATTTCGGAGAGTCCCGCGTATCCGAGTGAGATTGTAGAATAACCGCCGAACAGGAGCTTATCGATAGTTTCACCTTTCTCGAGCCTTGCGAGAGCACCGTTCTGCCAAAGGATCGGAGCTACGTCGGAAACTGTTCCGAGGAGTCTCTCGTGACGGCATCTCAGGGCTTTGTGACAAAGCTCAAGTCTCTCATCGAGTATCTTCCAGAATCTGTCCATGTCGCCTTCCGACGAGCACGCAACGTCGACGAGGTTGATCGTGACTACGCCCTGGTTGAAGCGTCCGTAGAATCTGTGAGATCCATCCGGATTAAGCTGGTTATCCTCAACAGTCAGGAACGAACGGCAGCCCATGCATGTGTAGACTTCGCCTTTCTTGAGCTGTTTCTGGACCTTCGCCGAGATGTAGTCCGGAACCATTCTCTTAGCTGTGCACTTCGCGGCGAGCTCAGTAAGATAGAAGTACTTGGAGTCGTCATAGATGTTGTCTTCATCGAGTACGTAGATGAGTTTCGGGAATGCCGGTGTTACCCAGACACCCTTCTCGTTCTTGACGCCTTGGATGCGCTGATTCAGCACTTCCTCGATGCAGATAGCAAGGTCATCTCTTGTACGACCCTCCGGTACCTCATCGAGATACATGAACATCGTGACGAACGGAGCCTGTCCATTACAGGTCATGAGCGTGATCAGCTGATACTGGATCGTCTGGATTCCGCTCTTGATCTCGGATCTGAGTCTGGACTCTGTGATCTTGTCGATCTTGGCATCGTCCATATCGTCTCCGCAAGCCATTCTCTCTTCGATGACCGTTGCCTTGATTTTTTGTCTCGAGATGTCGACAAACGGCGCGAGGTGCGCCAGGCTGAACGACTGGCCGCCGTACTGGTTGGAAGCGACCTGCGCGATGATCTGTGTAGTGATATTGCATGCTGTGTAGAAACTGTGCGGTTTCTCGATCATCGTTTCGCTGATGACCGTTCCGTTCTGCAGCATGTCCTCAAGGTTGATGAGGTCGCAGTTGTGCTCTCTCTGTGCGTAATAGTCCATATCATGGAAATGGATAATTCCGTCATCGTGAGCGCGTACTATATCTTCCGGAAGAAGTATTCTCTTGGTGATGTCCTTACTGACCTCACCTGCCATATAGTCTCTCTGTGTGGAGTTGATCGTCGGGTTCTTGTTCGAGTTCTCCTGTTTGGCTTCCTCATTTGCCTGGTCAATGAGAGCGAGGATGCCGTTGTCCGTCGTGTTCGACTTACGGGCAAGCGAACGCTTATATCTGTAACGGACATATTTCTGAGCTACTTCGTAACCGCGCATCTCCATGATGCCGGTTTCCACCATATCCTGGATTTCTTCTACGCTGACTGCTCTTGACAGACTGCGGATCTGGTCAGCAACGTTGTCTGCGATCGCTTCGATCTGATAGTCGTTCATCTGGTGGATATTGTCGACTTCCTTATTGGCTGCCTCGATCGCGTTGATGATTTTTCTGATGTCGAATGTCACTTCCTGACCATTTCTCTTTATGACATTCGCTCTGACTTCAATTCCCATTTTGCTCCTCCGGATTTACTATAATTCCCGTATCAGATTTTTATGTAAATGAAATAATGCACTATATCTTGTGGCAAGATTTATAGTACACCACTAAATATGTTTCGTAAAGACCCTTTTTTTCGTTTTCAAAAAGTATACAATCCCGGAACAAAGTCCCGGGATAGCATTTCTGATCTTGTATCCATATAGTCACAAAGCCTTATTTTGCCGATTTTTCAATCATTACGGCAGGGCTTGTCCCGCAAAACTTTGTTGGACAAAAGACACATTTTGATGTTTAAAAATTTTTAAAATGTCCAGGCGATCTGTGATGTCTCCGGGAGATCGCCAAACACACCGCGCGAACGCAGGGTGCTTATGACGCTCTTACCAACACCTGCCCTTATCTGGCAGTCCTCGATCGTTTCAAACGGCTTTTCCTTCCATGCATCCGCGATAGCTTTTGCGGCCGACTGCCCTACCCCCGAGTACGCGGCGAGCGGCAGAAGAACATTCCCGTCGTGCACGGTAAAGCGCGTCGCGTCCGACAGGTCGAACCTTGCATGCTCGAATTTAAAACCTCTGGCGTACATCTCGAACGCAACTTCCAGGACGATGAGTTCTTTCTTCTCCTTATCGGTCATGTCGTTGCCCTTCGCGTTCAGGAAGTCCATGCGTTCTTTCAGCAGGAATGAACCGCCCATGATCTCATCGGCAGCGAAATCTGTGAGCACGCTCGTAAAGTACGCGGCGTAGAACTCAACCGGATAATAGACTTTGTAGTAAGCCATGCGGAAGCTCATCATTACGTACGCGACTGCATGGGCGCGCGGGAACATGTACTTGATCTTGCCGCAGGAATCGATATACCAGTCGGGAATGTTGTGTTCCTTCATGATTGCGATGTCTTCCTCGGTCAGGATCCTGTCCTTCTTTCGGACGTTCTCCATTATGCGGAAAGAAGCCTCGTTCTCGATGCCTTTAAGGATACAGAAGTTCATAATGTCGTCACGCGTCGAAATCACCTCGCGCATAGTCGCGACTCCGCTTCTTATGTAGTCCTGCGCATTGTTCAGCCATACGTCGGTTCCGTGCGAGAAACCGGACATCCTTATGAGGTCCTCAAACCTTGACGGTTTTACGTCGTCAAGCATTCCCCTTACAAAGGGTGTGCCGAACTCGGGTATCGCATACGATCCGTGAGTGAACGGATAATCCGGGTCTTTTATGTCGAGCGCCTCAATACCGTTGAATATGCTGAGCACCTTCTGGTCTGTTAAGTCTATCGTCAGCGGGTTGACGCCCGTCATATCCTGAAGCTGCCTGATCATTGACGGAACGTTGTGCCCGAGTATGTCGAGTTTGAGCAGGTTCTTGTCTATCTTATGGTAATCGAAATGTGTCGTGATGATATCTGTCTTGGTATCGTTAGCCGGGTGCTGGATCGGACAGAACTCATATATCTCGTGATCTCTCGGTACGACAATAATGCCGCCGGGATGCTGACCTGTAGTTCTCCTCACACCGGTGCAGCCTTTAGTGAGGCGGTCTATCTCGTATGGGTTCATCGCACGGCCGGTGTCTTCGAAATAGTGCCAGACATAGCCCCTCGCTGTCTTTTCTTCGACCGTGCCTACAGTCCCGGCTTTGAACACATTCTCCTCACCGAAAATGACTCCGACATATTTATGTGCGCGAGCCTGATAGTCTCCCGCGAAATTGAGGTCGATATCAGGTTCTTTATTGCCTTTGAAACCGAGGAATGTGGCGAATGGGATCGTGAATCCGTCGCGTTTCATCGGAGTGCCGCAGTCCGGGCAGTCCATCGGAGGCATGTCGACTCCACAGTCGTATTTCTGCATGTCGCCCCAGATGACCTTCTTGCATTTCGGGCAAACATAGTGCGGGTCGAGCGGATTCACCTCCGTGATGCCAGCCATCGTAGCCGCAAACGAAGACCCTACGGAACCACGCGAACCGACGAGGTATCCGTCCTCGAGCGACTTGTTTACAAGAAGCTGAGCCGCAACATACATTACGGCATACCCGTTGCCTATTATCGAATCCAGCTCTTTTTTGAGACGTTCCTCGATCTCCGGCGGAAGCGGATCACCGTAAATACTGTGGGCTTTATCGTAGCAGGTCTTGCGGAGCGTCTCCTCGGAACCTTCGATCTTGGGCGGGCATCTGTCGTCCGGCACGGGCTTGATCTCGCCCGATATCATGTCGGCGATCAGGTTGGTGTTGTCAATAACAACACGTTTTGCGTCCTCTTCCCCGAGATAAGAGAATTCCTCCATCATCTCGTCTGTTGTCCTGAGATAAAGACCGTCTCCGTCCTCGGCGTCTTTGAATCCCCTGCCTGCCTGAAGTACAGTTCTATAAATCGCTGATTCCGGCTCGTCGTAATGCGCGTCCGTAGTAGCAACGACAGGTTTCCTGAGTTCATCGGCGATCCTGACGATGCGTCTGTTGTTATCTTTCAGCTGTTCTATATCAGTATAAATGCCTTTTTTGAGTAAAAATTTATTGTTAACCAAGGGCTGTATCTCAAGATAATCATAGAATGACGCTATATCTTTTACTGTTTCATCGTCATATCCATGCTCTATTGCCTGATAAACTTCTCCCATTTCGCACGCCGAACCGATGATTATTCCCTCTCTGTGAGCCTCAATCAAAGAACGTGGCATCCTGGGACGCTTATAGAAGTAATCCAGGTGCGATCTGGACACGAGCTTGTAGATATTCTTGAGACCAACCTGCGTTGCGGCAAGAAGGATTATATGGTAAGACTGGGGCGACTTGTAATCTATCGACCCGTCTTCTCTCGTATGTCCCCTGTCATCTATATAGTAGCCCTCCACACCGTAGATGATCTTGATGCTCTTGCCCTTTTTAGCGAGCTTATCCGCAGCGCTTGCCGCATCCGGGAAACTCTGCACGACTCCATGGTCGGTTATTGCTACTGCCGGCTGACCCCAGCCGCAGGCAGTATTGACTACCACAGCAGGTTCATTGAGTCCGTCCATCTCGCTCATCTTGGTATGGCAATGGAGCTCGACTCTTTTGCCGAGAGTGCATTTGTCCTCACGCTTCGGAGCTTCAAGCTTCTCGAGTGACTTGATCTTGACTACCACAGCCTTCTTGTAATTGTTGAATTCGGCTTCACCTGCTGCGCGGATATAATCGCCTTTATCGAATTTACTGCTGATGGCTTTCCAGACGTCTGCGTCTTTTCTGTAGAATATGAGGCAGGTCGTGGACTTCTTGTCGGTGATGATAATATCTACGGCTGTAGTACCGGTCCGGAGAACCTCCGACTCTTTTCCGATAACAAAGCCTTCCACCACTACCTTCCCGCTGTCTGCGCTGAGTGTATTCAGCGGCACGGGTTTTCCGCCGATCCTGCGGCCCATGATACGCTCGGTCTTCTTCTCATCCTTACCGGGATCTGCAGCCGTTTTTTTCTTTCGGCTGTTTGCAGCGCCTGAGGCAGATGCGGCTGGCGTTACGGAATCTACAGCCTGACCGGCTTCTGGGGCAGCATCATAAGCTTTGTCATCAAAACCCGACGGTACAGCATACGCAATGTCTTCCGGCATATACATCGACGGATCGTATTCGGGTATAGGAATATTGCTGTAATCCGGCTCTTCTTCATCATGCTCCGAATCACAGAAGACCTCAGCGCTCTCGATGTTCTGCGCAGTCTGTTCATATGTTTCGTCATGATTCACGAATGTGACACCGTAATCAAGTCCGAGGTCGCTCCTTAGAGCCTCAGAAATGCGTCTGGCAGTTGTTTTGTTGAGTTTCTCCGTGAACATGTGACCGATAGAATTCACCGTGATGACATTGTGATTATCGTCTACATCTATCGTTCCACCATAGATAACACCCGAGATCCCGGGGTCATCGAGCACCAACATCCGTCTCACGTAAAACATGGCCGCATCGGAGTCCGAAACAGCCAGATCTTTTTCGTATTCGTATTTTATGATTACATCCTTAATACCCGGGATATGTGCGGTCAGCGCGCGTTTCAGTTTCGCATCGTCCTGCGCGGGCACGACAAAATTAAGCCGGATCGTTATAGATATCCTTCCCGTTCCCTCAAGCAGATACGCATCCGTTATTTCACATTCGTATTCACCGTGCTCGACCGATTCGAGTTCTTCCCAGCTGATATTGTTTTTCAGAAGATCATTCATGTTTGTCTCCGCCGTCCACATGCTGCAGCTTTTCCGCCGCCGGCTCATGTGTCCGGCAGCGCCACTAAGTTCTTGCTTTTATTGTTCTGATGAGGGCGTCCTCGAGTTCACTCTCATCTACAGTCTCTATTACTTCACCTTTTGCTATGACAAGACCTTTACCGTCTCCTCCGCAGATCCCGAAATCGGCCTCTCTCGCCTCTCCCGGTCCGTTTACCACGCATCCCATTACAGCTATCTTAAGCCCTTCCGGGATGCCTGGCTCCTGCATGAGCCGTTTCTCTACCGATTCAGCGAGTGATGCAAGGTCTATTCTGGTCCTTCCACATGTCGGGCATGAAACAAGCTCAAGTCTGGGCTTTCTGAGACCGACAGATTCGAGGAGAGTATTGGCGAACAAAACTTCCTCTACAGGGTCTCCCGTAAGCGAAACTCTTATGGTATCTCCCACACCCGCAAGAAGTAGTGCTCCTAGTCCTGCGGCTGATTTTACCTTTCCCCTGTTGACCGTTCCTGCTTCCGTTATCCCTATATGGAGAGGAACGTCGAGTTTTTTTGCGGCGATCATGTGCGCGTCATAGTTGAGTCTGACATCCGAAGATTTTATCGATACAACCACATCATCGAATCCCAGGTCTGAAAGAAGTTCTACATTTCTCACCGCGCTCTCGGCAAGAGCCTCAGCGCATGGGCTTCCGTACTTTTCCAGAAGATCTTTTTCAAGAGATCCGGAATTCACTCCTATGCGAATGGGGACGCCGCGTTCTTTTGCGGCCTTTGTCACTGCGAGCACTCTGTCACGCGACCCGATATTGCCCGGATTGATTCTTATCTTGTCAGCTCCCGCTTCTATCGCTCCAATAGCTAGCCTGTAATCGAAATGAATATCCGCAACAAGCGGCATATCAGTTTTTGCGCGGACACGGCCGAACACCTCAAGCGATTCTTTGTCCGGAACCGCAAGCCTAACTATCTGGCAGCCCGCGTCTTCGAGACGCGCGATCTGTTCAAGAATACCCTTCTCATTCCTCGAGTCGACATTGCTCATCGACTGGATAACTACAGGCTCCCCGCCACCGATCACAACGTCGCGCACACGGACTTTTTTACTTATTCTTCTTTCCATTATATATATACCTTTTCAGAAGTACCTTTTTTGTCACTCAAAAGAAGTTTCACCTGAATAATTTGATTACGTCGCTGAACGTGACAAGAATCATCAGTAGGATAAGGAGCGAGAATCCGAACATGTTGACAGCCGTCTCGACCTTCTCAGAGATCTTCTTCCCGGTTATCCCGCTTATTAGAACAAAGATAATCCGTCCGCCGTCGAGCGCCGGAAGCGGAAGCATGTTCATTATCGCAAGGTTGACGCTGATGAGCGCTACAAGTATAAGAAAATACCGCATGCCTGACGAAGATGTCTCGTGCACCATCGTAACCATACCGACAGGTCCGGAGACATCGCTCAAGGCGGCCTCCCCTGTTATCAGCATCCTGAGACTGTCAAAAATGCTGACTATGAAATTGCCTGTCCCTGTTATACCGTATTTTATCGCGGTTATAGGACTCCTCGATATTTTAGATGCAATACCGATCACGATCCGGCCTTCCTCGTTCTTTTCAGGCTTGAGCGTGACAGTCGTTTCCTCACCGCCGCGCGAATAAGTGACCGTCATGGTCTCACCGGATGCCTGGATCTGCTTCGAGACATCTGCCCATGATTCAGTCCTGATACCGTCGATCTCGACGATTTTGTCGCCGGCGCGAATGCCTGCCTCGTAAGCCGGCTGACCTGCCGGGACATCCGCAAGCGTCGTGGTAGTAGTTCCGTACCAAAGCATGATGCCCGTAAGTATAAGCACGCTTATCACGAGGTTCATGCCTGCTCCGGCAACCAGCACGAGAAGTTTGGCCCAGACAGGCTTGTTGTCGAACGACCGCTCGTCCTCTCCTCCGCCGTCTTCCCCCTCCATGGCGCAGTAACCGCCTATCGGGAACACACGTATCGAATAGAGCGTCTCTCCCTTCTGCTTATGGAACAAAGCCGGACCCATGCCGAACGAGAACTCGTTGACCTTGATACCGACGGCTTTAGCCACGATAAAATGCCCGAGTTCGTGCGGGAATATAAGCAGCGCAAATAGTAATATCGCAAGAAACAGTGTTTTCATATCAAATATTCTCTGTCAAAGGCGCCTGCCGGCAGCTGTGCGCCTTCAAACCTTTCATATCATCTCAGTTGTTTTGGCGCGCGCCAGCGCGTCCGATTCAAAAATAGCGGCGAGATCCGGCTCATCGTCCGAACCGAGTTTTTCGATCATCTCGATTATAATCCTCGGGATGTCCAAAAAACCGACCTTCTTCTCGAGGAACGCTTCCACGAGTATCTCATTCGCGGCATTCATGATAACAGGCCTGTTGCCCCCGCGCGCCGCGGCGTCTTTTGCTATCGCGAGGCACTGGAACACCCCGGGATCAGGCTCCTCAAATGTCAAGCCATTTTTGAGCGAGAACAGATCGAGTTTCGGAAGCTCGAGCGCAAGCCTGTCAGGATATCCGAGCGCCACGCTGATCGGAACCCTCATGTCGGGGATACCGAGCTGTGCCAGAACAGATGTATCCTCAAACTCGACCGCCGAGTGAACGATGCTTTGTGGATGGACGAGCACCGTTATCTTATCCATCGGCACATCAAACAACCATCTCGCCTCGATCATCTCGAGTCCTTTATTCATCATCGACGCAGAGTCGATCGTGATCTTCCTGCCCATCGTCCAATTCGGGTGCTTGAGAGCCATCTCCGGCGTGACCGACTCAAGCTGATCACGTGTCCAGCCTCTGAACGGACCGCCTGACGCAGTCAGGAGGATGCGGCTGATTTTCTTGTCGCGGTTGCCTGTCAGGCACTGGAATATCGCGCTGTGCTCACTGTCTATAGGAAGGATCTCAATGCCCTTATCTGCGGCGGCCTTCATGATCACGTTGCCGCCCGCGACAAGAGTTTCTTTGTTCGCGAGAGCAATCTCCATGTCTGCCTGGATAGCAGCGTATGTCGGAGCGAGCCCGCGCATGCCCATGAGAGCGTTCACGACCAAATCAGCCGGCTTGACCGAGCCGGAGGCCTTGTCGGACCAATCGCCCGAAGCCGCACGGATCAATCCTTCCTCGCCCCAGGAAAACCCGATCCCGGGGAATTCAGCCGCAAGCATGTCAGCATCTGATTTGCGCTCACACACAGCAAATGCCGGGCGGTACTTCGCGAGCTGCTCCCGGAAAAGAGCAATATTGCGGCCGCATGTGAGCGCTGCCGCTTCGAACCTGTCAGGATATCTTTCCATCACATCGAGAGTCTGAGTCCCGATGGAGCCCGTGCTCCCGAGGAGCACTATTCGTTTCTTTTCTTTCATATATATACGGGCTATTTGATCCCGAAATGCTCCATCACTATAACGACGTAGTAGTACACGAACGGCGCGGTGAACAGAACGCTGTCGAACCTGTCCATGATCCCGCCGTGGCCGGGGATCAGCGTGCCGTAATCCTTTATACCCATCTTGCGCTTGTATGCCGATGCCGTGAGGTCGCCGCAGACCGAAACGCCCGCGCCGAGCAGACCGATCACAGCGC
>JAFOKI010000076.1 GCA_017419895.1 Eubacterium sp.
CACCGTCCGGCACGACATAAGAAGCCGCCGCCAGCGCCATCGGATAGAAAATCAGCATTTTCATGTCCTTTGTAAAGAGGACATTGTTCACGGAGGTGATATACGGATTGCCTGACGCGACAGTTATCGTTCTCAGCTTTTCGCAGCCGAAGAACCTGTTGTTTTTCGCGATAATGTCGTAGTCACTGCCGTCATGGACACCTACCGTGGAAGGCAGTCTGACAGTCGTAAGGTTGGGACAGCGCATAAACGCAGAGCCACCGTTATTGAACCAGCCACGGATCCCTTCGCTGAGCGTTATCGTGGTCGCGACACAGTTCTCATCGAAAACGCTATCTCCTATGGCGTAAACAGGATAACCGTCAAGCTCGGCCGGCACCACTACCGTGCTTTCCTTCCCGGTGTATTTGGTGATCAAAGCATTTCCGGCGCCGTCGACTTTGTAGGAATAGTATCCCGATGTGTACTCCCGATCATCGAAATCCGGCGGCACGATATAATCCTCCTGCGCCATCGGATATGTCTCATAGAAATACTCGTCCGCATACTCCGCGTCCCTCACATGCTCCGGGAAATTCGCGTCGCATTTCATGAACCAGTCATAAGTCCCGGAAATCTTACCCGCATCCCACGTGCAGTCGATATTGTAGTATTCGTCGCCTACACGCACGATATTCCACGCATGCGGTCCATTGTCCGGACCGCCCGTACCCGAGATGATCCTCGAATACGCATAGTTAGCGTTTGCCAGCCTGTAGAACAAAGCCGCATACCCCTGGCATACCGCTTTCCCATCGAACAAAGCCGCATAAGCCGTATACTTCAACGTATAATTGTCATCTTCCAGATGATCGTAGTCGTAACTAACGTGCGAAGTGATGTATTTGTAAATCGCCCTGACACACTCAAAATTGTCAAGTTCATCAAGACTGAGTTCCTCCGCGATCTCGGCAACCTTCTGATCAACCAGCCGTTCCTGCGCAGCTGTCGTGTAGAAGTCGACAGTATATGTCACGGTCGCTATATATCCCCCTGAACCGTCCGGGCTGACCTCGACGTCAGCTCCGTATCCGCCCATCTGGAATTTGATATAATCCCCCGCTGCAGGTTCTCCTGTATGCGCGATGGCAGCATCGAAAAAATCCCCTGCCAGCCGCTCTTCCGGAGGATTATCCAGTCTGAAACTGACTTTGATCGTGCTTTCCCTTTTTATGAGCTGCTCCAGGATATAGTCGCTCACCTCGCCGCTGAACGGTTCGTCGAAGAACGGGACGTTTTCCGCTGCGGGGGCTTTTGAGCGCTGGTGGGCAGCCGGATTCTGGTCAGGTGCTTCTGTCGTAGTGACGATACGGCCGGGCACTGCACCGGGCTTTGTTTCAGCATACACCGCCGTGGCTACTCCCCAAACAAATATCACTGCAAGCATCAATACGAGAACGACTCCAGCGCCTCTGCAAATATTCTTCCTGTTTCTTAAAATACCGGTTGCCATTGTCTCCACCTGTCTTCACACAAAGTATCTTATTGTTATTCTATCATATTTAAGCGCTATACCTGCAACTGTTATAATATCGCTGCCAGAAAAACAAAGTCGTTTCGATACTGATTATCTATCATGTAAAATCTGATATCACGAGAGACACTTTCAATTCCGCTCCCAATGCATCAGCGATCCTTCTCAACGTGTTAACAGACGGATTGGCCGTTCCTCTTTCAATTTTGGAAATGTCAGACTGATCAATCCCGGTCATAACCGCAAGTTCTTTTTGTGATATCCCCCTTTCCGCCCGGGCGGCATACATTGCATCCCCAATGTCAGCATTAGGCGCATCAGAAACCGTGCGTACTGTCTTGCCATCCATATAGACCGTTTCCGCTTCCAAATCGATATCGTCATTCCAGACAATACCGTAGTGCCCTGCCAGCCGTCCGGACAGGAAAAAATCTCGATTTTCCAAAGGTCTTAATTGCGGATACTTATCAAACAGTTCAGCCAAATCATACTGTTTTACTTTACCGTCTCTGAAAGTCACTTCTATTACTGTGCCATCGGCGAAATCCAGGTTTATAGCTTTGTGAAACATGTCAGTCAAGCGGTGGGAGCTTACGGTAGTTCCCAGTCTCCCACATTTCCTCCAATTCGTTTTGATACTTTAGAATGAATTCCTTAACCATCGCTTTTGCTTTGGGTGGAAATCTACCTTCCATTATTTCTCCTGTTGAGATCCTGAACGGGGCATCGATATCCTGCATTACCGCATGGACGTGGGGCGGCAGATGTTCCCTGTCACGCAAATACATAACAATAATGATTCCTTAAAAGCTTGAAATAGTTGGCATTAAAGGTTCTCCTTCCTTTAATACCGCCCTAACTCCAATATAATTATAGGGGTTATATCCCATATTTTCAAGTTCTAAAAGCAACATAAAAAGAGCCGCAGGTACGAACGCCTGCGGCTCTGAACCACATATTACTTAGCTTATTATTTTACCGTTACTTTGATCACTGCGCAGACGCCGTCCTGAGCGTAAGCGTATACTTTGCAGGTGCCTTTCTTGACGCCTTTTATCACGCCTTTCGAGCTGACTGTCGCGACTTTCGCATTGGATGTCTCGTATGAAACCGCGCGGTGCTTCTTGACCTTGAGTTTCTTGTTCGCGGCGACTGTCTTGGCAGCGAGCTTGAAAGTCTTCTTGGCCTTGATAGTTACTTTATTTTTCTTGGCTTTAGTCGTGACCTTCTTGTCGTTGCCGACTTTGCCGCCGAGCGTCGCAGCGTGGACGGTCTTGGAAGTCGTGACGACTTTGTTATTGGCATCGACCGCTACCATGAGGAACTTGTAGTATTTGCCCTTTGCAAGTTTCTTGCCCGCGACTTTCTTGACCGTAGTCGACTTGCCTGTCACTGTCGTAAGCTTCTGATATTTCTTGCCCTTGCCGCATGCGTTGGAGTAGATGATGTATTTCTTGGCGCCCGGGGCTTTCTTCCAGGTGAGTTTGATGCTGTTTTTGGTCGTCTTGGCGGCCTTGAGCTGAAGCAGTCCGAATGCG
>JAFOKI010000077.1 GCA_017419895.1 Eubacterium sp.
CACCCAGATGGATGACCGCGTCAGGCTTGATCCTATCAGTCATTTTTACGAGACTGTATTCCGTGTCGGGCCATATGCAGCCCGCGGAATAATGTGTATCCGTCAACAGGAAAAAGACTGACTCTTTCCCATGAATGTGCGCCTTCGCGCGTTTTTCCGCGTCATCCAGCTGCCCATCCATCCACGAGCGGTCAGGCTCCGGAAGTTCCTGCCTTATGTCGAACACCTCCGACAGGTCAGAAGGCTCCGCGCCTTTCACCGCGATCCTGTAATAACCCTCTTCGTCGGTTTTCGACTCGCCCTTACGCCAGTCATCGTCAGACTTTTCCCTTATGTAAGTTGCCCATACCGACTCCGGCTGGTATGTGTATTTATGTATAAGGTCGGGATCCACTTCGGGAGAATAATAGAAAAGGCGGTATTCGAGCCCCGGGTCTTTCGGTGACAAAGCCGCTCCCGCGGCAAGATACACCGGTTCCGGCGAAACCGAGACCCCTTCGCATACCGCAAGAAGCCCCGTTTCCGGGTCTGCCGTTTTTCCCGCCTTATATACTATCTCTTTTAGATCCGTCATCATTCAGTATATCTTCTCCGCTGCGCCAATCACGCGTCAACGCTGTCCGCGAACATCATCCGCGGTTTTGTTTCTCCCTGCGCCATGCCAGGAAGTCTTCCATTATTTCTGCCATCTTGACCGATTCCTCCGGCAGGAGCTTGTAGTCGCGCCCGGCGTAACCGCGCGCCCTATATAGGAAATCAGCCAGCTCGTATCTCAAGCCGTCCCCGGCGAATTCGTAGCTGAACCGCTTCTTCAGGTTGGGATCCTCATAACCGACCTCGAAAAAGGTCGTCTTCCACCAGGGGGCTTCAACTGTGATAAAGCCCTTTGTTCCACTGATCAGAAGCTCACCTTTCGACTTGACAGCCATACCGTTCTTGGCGGATGCCATTCTATCGCCTTTTGTTACGCGGACCTTTGTATAGCCATCGACACCGTTCTCGTCGAGCATGCTCTCGAACGACCACTTAAGATCCTCTGTACCAAGGAGCTTCACTATGGGAAGGAGCGTGTAGCTCCCGAACTCGGTAAGGCTTCCGCCGAATTCATGGTCATCCCACTCGCGGCATCCTCTGGCAGTCAGCCTGGTAAAACAGCTTTCGATATCGTACACTTCCCCAATCTCGCCGCTCCTCACGAGCGATATGAGGTCCAGGAATCCCGGACAGTAAGCGGTCTTGATCGCCTCCATGAGCACGACACCCTTTTCCTCCGCGATCCGGTAGAGCTCCTCCGCGTGTTCCTTTTTCAGCGCCAGCGGTTTCTCGCAGAGAACGTGCTTTCCCGCAAGAAGCGCAGCCTTCGCGTACTTGTAATGTGTCCCGTGCGGAGCCGCAATATAGACGGCATCCACCATGTCAACCAGCTTGTCCATCGTCCTGGCAAGGGTGATCACCGTGTATTTCTCCCTGAAGCGCCTGACCGTCTCTGAAGTATCCGGCGACGGGTGATACATCGCGGTCATCATCACTTCCCGCACATAGCCCGCTTCTTTGATAAAGCGCTCAACGATCCTGCCACAGCCTATGATTCCGAGCCTGAGTGTGCTGTACTTCACTCCCCTGAGCTCAGTAGACGATATATTCGGCGTTCTTGGGATATATACGACATCACAGTACTTTTTCAGATAGTCGAACTTCCCGTACCAGTCATCTCCGATCGCGAAGATGTCGACATCGTACTTCGCGATATCTTCGACTTTCTGACCGTAGCGGTCTTCCACGATCACTTCATCGACAAAGCCGCATCCGCGGACATTCTCCAGTCTGACCTCAAGCGGATCCACGACCGTGAGCTTACCGCGCTGATACGAGAACTGGTCCGTCGTAATACCGACGATGAGTCTGTCCCCAAGAGCCTTCGCGCGCTCCAGAAGCCTTATGTGACCTTCATGGAAAAGATCGAATACTCCATATGTTATTACTGTTTTCATTTTTTTATCCTCTCGGCCAGCACTTTATCAATGTATTCCGTATAGCTTTTGTGCGGGTCAATTATCGCATCCCCATAATCATCGAAATGTGATACCCGCGCATCTTCAGACGGAAGAGTCATGTAGTCCCAGTACATCCGCTTCAGCAGCTTATCATACTCGACCGGTATAATGAAATTATGCCCTTCGAACTCATGCTCCGTAAATTCCTGCCAGTCTTCCCATTTGTACTTCCCTTCGAAAGGTGCGGAATCAACAGTACCAACGTATTCATAATCATCCGGATCTCTCATCGCTAATCCCATCAGCGCTTTTACCGCAATGCGCCTTAACGGACCCGGCACAATACCCAGCACTTTCGACTGTTTTCTTAATTTTTCATCCTCGATATTGTAACCATTCAGTTTGAGCGCCGGTATCCTCTGCATCCCTCTCGCAAGCCTGAGCATCTGATTCTGCAAATATCCGGCTTTTCCTTTCATTGCGCCAAGGAACGGATAAATGTCCACCCAGATTCCATGATACATGTTGACATCAGCGATACTTCGCCTAAGATAAGTTGTCCCCTTTTTGTATACTCTGATCCAGACCCATGGATGCTCTTTTGAATTTGAATAATCCATGGTGACATATTTGTCTGCAAGCTCTTGCTCCGCAATCTCCCTGAACTTCTCATAGTCTTTCAACGGCATGGCGATATCTGCGTCATCATCCCATGGGATAAAACCATTGTGTCTGATTGCACCGAGAAGCGTCCCGCAGTACAACGTGTATTTCAGGCCATGCTCCCTGCACACCCGGTCGATATCGACCATCATTTCGAGGAGAGCTTCCTGAATGTCCCTCAATAACTTGTCATCCTTTTCGCTCATATTTTTACCACTGTCATGTCATGAAGATGCACGTTGCCCCAGTACTGGTTGTGCCAGTCAAGGTGCGATGTTTCCCCAAGCTTATCCTCAATATTGAAAACTATACCCGGATAGACTCCGTCAAGGATCGTTTCATTTCCGTCATCATCGAACTGGTACGCGAGGAGATCGGCCATATACTGACCGCCCGTCAGATGCGACGGATCCACGGTGAGCATAACCGTGTTCTCCCCCGCTTCTATGTCAACAAAGGTTTCCGAGAGCATCGAACCCGTCTTTGTTCCGTCCTGGTACCAGAGTTCCAACCTGAACCCAACTCTTTCGAGCGTCTTCCCGGCGCTGCATACGATCTTGAGTTCCTGCTTCTCTGTCGTGCTGAATACCGCCCCGCCCTTGTTCATGATCGTGAGCGATTTTATATCCATCTGCCTGCGCCTGTTGATATCCGCATAAGGTCTGTAGTTCTTGTTGAACACAAAAGTCGTCTTTTCCGACGATTCAGTACCCAGATAGATCGCTATGGCTTTGTCGACGTCGCCGTCGAATACGACCTTGCCCTCATCGAGCACGATGCACCTGTCACAAAGCGACCTGATCGTATTCATGTTGTGACTCACGTAAAAGACCGTGCGGTCGTTGACCCTCGCTTCGTCGCGCATCCTTCTGAGACACTTCTTCTGGAATTCCATGTCACCGACCGCGAGGACCTCGTCCATTATGAGGATCTCACTCTCCAGATGAGCCGCGACGGAAAACGCGAGCTTGACGTACATTCCGCTCGAATAGCGCTTGACGGGTGTATCGATGAATTCCCCGATCTCAGAGAATTCGATTATATCGTCAAGTTTCTCTGTGATCTCGTTTTTCGTCATTCCAAGAATCGCGCCATTGAGATATATGTTCTCGCGGCCCGTCATCTCGCCGTTAAAGCCGGTCCCGACCTCAAGCATGGACGCAACGCGTCCGTAAAGGTCGATTGTTCCTTCTGTCGGGGCTGTGATGCGGCTTATGAGTTTGAGCAGCGTGCTTTTTCCTGCGCCGTTTCTCCCGATGATACCGACAGCTTCACCCCTGTATGCGGTCAGGTCTATCCCATCAAGAGCCATGAAAGTCTCACCGCGCAGACGCCCGGTTTGCCCGATCTTGGTGTTCGGGTCTTCCTTCCCGCGCTTAAGCGCCCACCAGCTCTTCAGTTCGTTCTGGAGGGTCCTGCCGCCGATCTGCCCGACTCTGTATTGTTTTTTCAAGCCTTCGATCCTGATAGAGATCCTTTTTTCAGCTTTGTCCATATCACACCGTGTCCATGAATGTCTTTTCGACCCTGTTGAAAAGCGCGACTCCGAAAACAGCGAGCAGCGCCGTTACAGCCAGGCTTATTCCCAGGAACAAAGGCTCCACTGTCCCCTGTCCGAGCATTATCTTCCTGAAGCATTCCATCGGCATAGTTACCGGATTCAGCATGATAAGCGTCCTGAGCGTAGGGTTATCTATCTGTGAAACCGGATATACCACCGGAGACACATACATCATGAGCGTGATCCCGAAATTCACAACGACCGCGAGATCCCTGTATTTTGTCGTCATGCTCGATACTATGATGCCCATGCTGACGCTTTGTATGCCGATCACAAGAATGATCACCGGAAGCAGCAGCCACATGCGGAACAAAGGCGTAACTTCCCCTTTCGCCACATAGAGCATCAGTACCGCGAACACGATCACTATCTGTATCGCGAAATTGATCAGATAGAAGAACAGGTTCGAAATCGGGACCGTCAGCCTCGGGAAATATACTTTACCGAAGAGGTTCGCGTTGCTCGTGAACGTTCCGGCGTTCCCCCTGATACACTCCGAGAAGAACGCCCACATGGCATTGCTGCACAGATAGAAAAGCACGTGCGGGAGA
>JAFOKI010000078.1 GCA_017419895.1 Eubacterium sp.
CCAGCGCCTGCCAGGGCGGCTATAGCCGCTCCCAAAATTGCCCATGCATTACCAGTCATCTTTTGTTACCTCCCTGTAACGTATTTTCTGTTAATCTGACATATTTGGTATTTTTCATAAACGGTTCGAATGCTTCCCCTCCGTCTACGAAGAACTTCCCAAAGAATTCCAGATATTGCAGCCTGCTCGCGTGAACAAAAGCGCCGAGCAAGTTGATAACAACATTTAACGCGTGTCCGAAAATGAACACTACCACGAATATTATCGCTCCGACTACTCCGCCGCCGACCATCGAACCGATGGTATTCATGACCTGGGCGATAACACCCGTTGCCATACCGAGCGCGAGAAGTCTCGCGTATGAAAGGATATCCGACAGATAACTCGTCACATTGTACAAAGCTCCGAGACCTCCGCCTATCCTCATTATTCCCTTGTTGTTGCGGCCGCCGGTAAACAGCAGGATCAAAGCTCCTATTATCGCTATGATTCCGCCTATCTTGGCAATTCCCGAATTGCTGTTCATCAGTACCGCGTAGAGGATCGCACCGGATATCACCATGTACCATGAGAAGATATCGAATACCGCGTCCTTCCACTTGCCTTCCTTGAACAGCATGCCGGCATTGATTCCCATACCGACAAACAGGTGGATTATACCGAGCGCAAGTGAGAATATCAGAAGTTTGGTCGGATCCTCTATCGGGTTGAACCATATCGCGGGGATAGTCACCGTCTTGCCGAAGAACGTCGTCGAAATGACGTCCACGGCATTTCCGAACCATCCTCCGAAAATAGCTCCCCAGAATATCGTCGAGAGACCTCCGTAGAAGAATGTCTTGATCATCTTGTACGTCGTACCCTCGAGGTCATATTTCTTAAGAATGAAATACGTTACCAACGTAAGGATAATTCCGTATCCCGCGTCACTCAGCATCATTCCGAAGAATAGCATGTAGAAGATCGATACGTATTTCGTCGGGTCTACGCCTCTGTAATCCGGGAGCGAATACATCTCGACGATCGCCTCGTACGGTCTTGCGTACTCACTGTTCGAGAGCAGTACCGGTACATCGTCGTCCTCTTCGGGATCTCTGACGTCGTACCAGCAGTCATACCGTTCGAGGAGCACCTTCACCGCGTCTTCCGTTTTCGCCGGTACCCAGCCTTCGAACCTGAACGTTCTGTTCGTGTTGCGAAGTTTATCCTTGATACGCTCCTCATCACGCTCGATCATCAGCTGGTCATGAAGGCATTCTATGTCATCCTTCTCGCTGTACCGCCCGACGATCTTTTCGGTGAGAGCCGCAAGTTCCGCGTCTTTCTCGGCAAGGTCGTCGCTTATCTTCGCCTCGATTTCCGTGACTGTACCGCTGAGGTCTTTCCACTGCATCACCGTGAATCCGTGCTGCTTGGCTACCTGCCTCATCTCATCGGAATTCTCCTTGAGCATGGTCAGAACCATGTAAGCGAAATCTTTGTCACGTCCGACTTCCCTGAAGTCGTAAAACTCCGTGATCTCGTCAAACCTGCTCCTCAGTTCGTCAACATCCGCTGCTGCCGGCAGAATGCCGAGATCGATATCTGTGAAATCCGTCTCACGTATCTCGAGCGGTACGGAGTATGCTTCCCACGGCTGTACTGAGGCAAGATCCGTAACATCTTTGTTCTTAGCCTCATTGAGCTTGTGGACATCGTCACGGAGTTCAAGGATCTCCCTGACATTTTTCCATATCTCGTCGCGCTTAGTGAGTATTTGCTCGAATTCCATTTTGCGGACCGCGCGCCGCGTGAAGAACAAAGGCTTCTTGACCGGGCTGTTTTCTGCAAGCGTTTCGAGCGCAAGGTCGATATCCGCGATCTCCTGATCGAGCTTGGCGACCTTGTCGGTGTCCGCGCCTCCTTCCAGGAGCGCCGCAGTGTATGATGCCTCTTGTTCCTCCTGTTTTTCTTCCGTGATCTGGACAATACCGATATCCATGAGACCGTTCAGCAGATCGTCCTTCACTTCGTCAAGTCCGATCACGGAGAGCTTTCTCATACTAACGATCGCCACTCGTACTCACGATCCTTTCTACGATCATTTTCACGGCCTCTGCCGTATTGGCATGGGCCTTCTCCGTCATTTTGACTTTTTCACGCTCGGAGTCATCCATCGCGTTCAGATAATTCCTGTCTGCGATATCAGACCCTTCCGTTATGAATCCGTCAAAGATTTTCCGCTTGTCATCTTCCGCGAACTCGAGAACTTTGGCCGCTTCAGTACGCGCGTCCGAGATCAGTTTCTTACTCTCGGCCGTGGCCTTCTTGACCATGTCTTCCGCCTCCTGCTCAGCGGCTTTGATGACATCCAATTCCTGTTCAAACATGTGATAACCCTCGCATTATTACAGTTGTGTTATTAGTACTATTATATAGAGTATTAACTTTCTTTTCAACAACTTTTCGTGATTTATTTCACAATCTCTTGCATATTTGAAGCATGTATACACGAATATTAATGAACATGCGTTGTGAATTTGTTGACAAACACTAAAAATGCACGTTTTTATCAAATTGAGTCGGCGATTTCCAGTATCCTCTGCATCCTGTTATTCACTCCGGATTTCCCGAGCGGCGGGCTCATCATCTCCCCCAACTCCGTCAGGCTTGCATCCGGATTGTTTCTCCGCATTATCGCGAGCTCCTTCAGTTTCTCGGTCAGCCCCGCCCATTTGTCGCTTTTTTCCAGTTTTCTGATCGCCGCCACCTGCTTCTGCGCGGCATCCACTCTTCTATCTGAATTCGCGTTGTCGCAGTTCATTACGCGGGTCACTTTTCCGATGAGTTCTTTTCTCATCCTCGATTCTTCCAGTTTGAGATACTGTGAATGCGCACCCATGATCGCAAGCATATCGCTTATATGCTGGGCATTTTTCATGTATACAACAAAACGGCTGCGTCTCTGGTACACTTTCGCGTCAAGATCGACAAAGGTGTGTATGAGCTTTCTCAGATCGTTCGCGTACTCCCTGCTGTCCAGCACGAACTCGAGCTGGTAGCCTTTTTCCGGAGCAGACATCGCTCCCGTGCCTAGGAAAACGCCTCTGAGATAAGCACGCCTGCAGCACTTGTTCCTCACGATGCCCTGATAGACGCCCTCGTTGAAATAGTTGTCTCCTTCTTTTATTATCAGTATCCCGGTCTCACGAAGTATATACTCACTCCGCATGTCCGGAGTAATAGTCATTGTAATAGCCCCGCCACTCCTGTAGCGGGTATCTTCTTTGTTATCTATCCCTATATCAATATGAAAGTATTTCTTGAAAAGCTTTATATAGTGGCGCGCTATTGAAGGCCTTGACGGAGCCAGCATTATCTCGAACCGGTCATCATCCGTCAGCCTTATTGTTCCCGCTGAACGAATGAAGCCGGCCAATTCAGCCAGCTTACAGCACTGCTTCTCGGGCATCACGCGCGCGAGTTCATCCTTTGTTTCAGACGCAAATGACATTTTTACATTCTCACCAACTGCCGCCCGGATTAGGCTCCGGACTATCTTCTCAACTCTCTGTGATCGACACTTACCCTGTATCCTGCTTTTTCGAAAATCTCCGCCATTATGTTAGCCATCGCCACGGATCTGTGCTGTCCTCCGGTGCAGCCAAAAGCGAGGTTAAGGTGGTACTTTCCTTCTTCTATATAATGAGGGATCATAATCTGAACCATATCCGTGAGCTTTGTTATGAATTCTTTCGTTACATCGAACTTCATAATATACTCACGGATCTTTTTATTGTTCCCCGTAAGTCTTCTGAGACTGTTGACGTAAAACGGATTCGGGATGAACCTCATGTCCAGCGTAATGTCAGACTCCTGCGGTATCCCATATTTATAACCAAACGATACGATATTGACCGCGAACTGGTTCTTTCTTTCGACGAGATCTGAAAACATGAGCGTCATCTGAGTGCTGAACTCCGACAGCTTGAGACGTGTCGTATCCAATACGAAGTCAGACTTTTTCCTAAGACCCGAAAGCATACTGCGTTCGCGCTCGATAACTTCTGCGGTCGCGGGTCCGTTGGTCAGCGGATGGTTGCGGCGCGTCTCGCTGTAACGCTTTATCAGAGTATTCGTAGACGCTTCCATGAAAAGGATGCTGAAATCCACCCTTGCATCACGCCGCATGTCCTCTATCACGTCTTCAAGATCAGAGAAAAATTCGCCGCCTCTGGTATCAGATGCCAGCGCCACCTTTGTTATGCCCGCGTGGTCAGCAGTCAGATAGAGAAAATTCTTGATAAGAAGCGGAGGCATATTGTCGATGCAATAATATCCCCGATCCTCGAACCAGTCAATCGCATTCGTTTTCCCTGCCCCTGATAGCCCCGTGACCAGAACTACTTTCAGTTTATTGTCTTTATTATCCGCTGCCATAATCCCCCTCCGGCAGTTCACAGCCGGTCTCCGCCGGCTTAACGCATCTTTTATATTACAACGCCCTAACTGGCATTCTTACTCGCGCGCGATATTGACTATCCTTTCAGGATCGAGCCCTGCTTCCAGCGCGCGTGAAAGTCCTCTTTCAAATGTCCCGATCCTTGATGAAACGTGAGCGTCGCTGCTTATGACGAACAGCACGTCTTCCTTCATGGCCGTTTTGATCTCAGCTGTCGTCAGATGAGTATGCCAGTTGCTGATCTCCATCCATGTGCCGCGTTTAGCGCATACTTTCGCGACTACCGCCATATCGACCGGGCCTTTGTCCCCCGGATGAGTGAGTATCTTTATGTCGTTCTCATAGAGAGCTCTGACGTAAAGATCCGTCATCGTGTTCCGAAGCTTCGTTTTTGATACCATTCCGGCATCCGCGACGAAATTCGCGGTACAATGCCCGCCTTTCACTCCGTAATGATAACCGGCATTTATAAAATCGAATGCCTTCTTGTCTTCCGCGGTAAGGTCTAGCCCGTTCTCAGTATCCATTATGTTTGCTTCAACACTCATGTAGATCTCGAGTCCGGGATACGCGAGTTTTGCGGCTTCAATGTCACGGCGCTGATCCGCGAATTTCTCCCTTTTTATCCCATAAAGCAAATGTCCGGGACCGTGATCGGATATCGCAAGTCCTTTAAGACCGCATGCTGCCGCTGCCGCCGCGCTTTCCGCTACGGTTCCCCTGCCGTGCGGCCAGAAGCGCCCGTGCGAGTATTCCGTATGCGTATGATAGTCGAAAAGCATCCTATATGTCATATCATTCTCCATCTCGAACAAAGTCTCCGCGCGCCTTCCGGCGCGGCGCGTCAATCACCCAAAATCCGTACTTCCGGCTCCAGCATCACTCCGTATTTGTCATATACTATGTTCTGAACAAGCCGCATCAGGTCCAGAATGTCAGAGGCGGAAGCTCCGCCTTTGTTTATTATGAATCCGCTGTGAAGCGGTGATACCTGGGCGCCGCCGACAGTAAGGCCTTTCAGCCCCGCATCCTGAACGAGTTTCCCCGCGAAATACCCCGGGGGTCTCTTGAAAAAGCTCCCTGCGCTTGGATACGAAAGCGGCTGTTTCTCACGTCTTTTCGCTGACATTTCTTTCATTGCGGCAGCTATTTCGGATTTTTCCCCACGCTCAAGCGCAAAAACACATGAGAGCACTATATCTCCCGTTTCCATCAAACTGCTGTGTCTGTAAGAGAGATCGAGATCGTCTTTCAAGACGGTCTTTTTCTCACCTTCCGGTGTCAGTACATCCACAGAGTCCAGAACATCCCTGATTTCAGTCCCATACGCTCCGGCATTCATGAATACAGCTCCACCGATACTCCCCGGGATCCCGGATATGTTTTCGAATCCGGTAAGCTCATGTTCTAGCGCGAACGACGCGACTGCTGACATTAGAGCTCCGGCTCCTGCGCGGATCCTGCCGGGCCCATCGGTTTCTTCCAATTCTATAAACGAAAACGACGGACCGAGTTTTATTACAGGCGTCCTGAGACCGGAATCTTTCACCAAAGTGTTTGAACCGTTACCGAGAAAAACGCGGCCGGTCTGCTTTGTCATGGCCAGAGCCTCCGCGAGTTCTTCAGGACTGTCAGGCACATACATGATATCCGCACGTCCGCCGGCTCTGAAACTTGTGTATTCTTTCATGTCGACATCACATAATATACGCATCAGAAACCTCCTGTTTTCTTGCTTCTGACCTCGTTCTTATCGATGTCATATTTATTGAAATCGATATAGTTATACGGATCTGTCGTGCAGCCGCGGTCATCGAGTCGTTTCTTGATATACCTGTCGAAATAATACGATATGATAGCGAAGACCGGCACCCCTATCAGCATTCCGATTATACCGAACAGACCTCCGCCCACAATGATAGCGAACATTACCCAGAAACTTGAAAGCCCGACCTGTCCGCCGAGTATCCTGGGGCCGATGACATTTCCATCCAGCTGCTGAAGCACAAACACCATAATAAGGAAGTAGAGCGCCTGGATCGGATTCATGACAAATATGAGAATCGCGCTCGGTATCGCTCCTATAAACGGGCCAAAGAACGGGATGATATTCGTTACACCGATTATTGTGCTTACGAGCACTGCATACGGCAGTTTCATGACAGACATTGCTATGAAACAAATGATACCGATAATAAGTGAATCTATGATCTTACCATTGATCATTCCGCCGAATGTATGATTGGCGTAATTACCGAAATTATAGATTTCGTTTGCCGTTGCCCTGCTGCAGTGCGCTGCGATGATCTGCTTGATCTTGGCGCGGAACTTTTCTTTTCCATTCAGGAAATACACGCAAATCAGGATACCTATGAGAAGATCAAGCACCGTCCTGATAGTTGATATCACTCTTGTAGATACGACACTCATAAGATTGCCGACTCCGGGCAGGACCTTTGTCTCAGCCCATGCAATTATTGTTTCGGTTCCGTTGTTAAGGAATTCCTCCAGTTTGGCAGCAATCTCCTGATGTCCTTCAACCTCAAGAAACTCACGCAGCTGAGTCGTCAGCATGTCCACTCGTCTCGGCACGACTTCTACCAACGCGACTATACTCTTTACTACCTGAGGAATGATCAGATATGAGAAAGCAACAATTACACCGATCATGACCAGCAGTGATGCGATCGTTGCCAGCACTCGGGCAACAGTAAGCGCCTGGCGTCCGGTTCTGGTATGACGCTTAAGGAATGGATATGATTCCCTAACCACCAGATTGTATACGGGACAAAGCAGATATGCCATTACCAATCCCAAAATGAACGGTCTTACTATCCCGCTGAATCTCTCAAGCGCCCCAATCAGCCCCGGGAAATTCTTAATAAAGAAATAGAACAGTATTATCGCTGCTCCCGCGGAGAAGATCGCGAACCACTGTCTGAACCTGTCAGTCTTGAAAAAATCTTTCATATATCATATCCCCCGGCAACCGGTTCACGGCACCGTACCGAAGCGCCAATAATCCGATCCATGTTGCCAAATCAACATTTTTATTATGCGGACTATCTGTCCGCCTGCATGCGTGTGTGCTATTGATATTATATCACACACGGCAGTAATTATTCATGGACAAAGCGTTTTTTTCGCATCCGCAATACATGTCTTTGCGCCATCAGGCTGGTTGTATTAAAAGGATCTCCCATATGCTAACGGAGTGCATGCCGCATGTCCTCGCCACAGGCAATTATTGATGCGAAGCGCACACGGAGAACAGATGCTCAGCCAAACTCGCGGCCTGCGGCCGCTCAAACAATGGCTGATCAAAACTGTTCTCCGTGTGCGCTTCGCATATAATTGCAGCTGTGTCTGCGGAATAGCGTCATTCACTCCGTTAGCGTCCGGAAGATTTTCAATACAGACAGCCTCTGGCGGAA
>JAFOKI010000079.1 GCA_017419895.1 Eubacterium sp.
ACCGCTTACACGTTTGACGTGTCGGCGAGGAACAGAGGGCTTTGCCCGTCAAATGAAAACCACGCGTTTGACGCGTGGCTGGTTTTTTTGGACCTTTTACTTGTGATAAAGGTTGTTTAATACCACAATATATAGTATACTTAATTAGTTTAGTGGTGCTTTAGTGCTTGACAGCATTAAACGCGAACAGATGAATTATTATTTTTAGTGCATGATAGGATCAGGAGAACAACATGAGGTGTCCTTATTGTGACAAACCCGATACCAGAGTCATAGATTCAAGGCAGACCGAGGACGGGTATGTCGTAAGAAGAAGACGCGTCTGCGACGCGTGCGGTAAGCGCTTCACGACATACGAATCAGCGGAGGCTTCGATACTCATGATCGTCAAGAAGGACGGCAGAAGGGAAGCCTTTGAGCGGAAAAAAGTCATCAACGGTCTAAAAAAAGCCTGTGAAAAACGTCCGGTATCGATGGGTGAGATAGAAGATATCGCAGCCCGCATCGAGCAGAAGCTGTATGCGCTCGGTGAAAAAGAAGTACTTAGCGACCGCGTCGGAGAGTTCGTTATGGATGAACTCAGAAAGACCGACCAGGTAGCGTATATCAGATTTGCTTCCGTTTACAGGGAGTTTGCGGATGTCGAAAAATTCGCTGAAGAGATCGATGCGCTCAGAAAACACAGCGCTCATTCCGCGGGGAGAACGATCCAGATAGCAATCGACGGACCTAGCGGAGCGGGAAAGAGCACCATTGCAAAGGGTGTGGCCGCGAAACTCGGTATCGACTATATCGATACAGGAGCGATGTACAGGGCGATGGCTCTGAAAGTCAAGCGTACTGGAACGGACGCAAGTGACGAAGCTGCTCTCGCGGAATTGCTCGCAGACACTGAGATCGATTTCGAAGACGGACAGGTCACACTCGATGGGGAACCTGTTGAAAGCGAGATCAGGACTCCGGAAATTTCGGAAGGAGCATCAGTCATCGCGGCTATAGGAATCGTCAGGGAAAAACTCGTCGACGCGCAGCGCGCAATCGGCCGCTCCAAAAATGTGGTCCTCGACGGAAGAGACATCGGAACGCATGTCTTCCCGGATTCGAAATACAAGTTCTACCTAACGGCTACCGCGGAAGAACGCGCAAGCAGAAGGTACAAGGAACTTAAGGATCGCGGCGAGGATGTGACTTTTGAAGAAGTCCTGAAGGATGTGCAGGAGCGCGATTACCGCGACATGACAAGAGACGTGGATCCGCTGAGAAAAGCGGATGACGCTGTCGAAATCGACTCGACAAACATGACGATCGACGAGGTCGTGAACTTTGTTGTCGACAGTCTGAACAAATAGACAAAGTGCGCCAAAACTGGTATAATCTGACAGTGGAGAGATGGCGTGAAAGCAGCTGATACGTTCGGAAACGGAGGTATCAAATGCTGATTAGATCTTTGCCGCCGGAGGAAAGACCGCTTGAAAAGGCTGAGCTCCACGGCATAAACTCTTTGTCAAGTTCAGAACTTCTCGCCCTTATTCTGAGGACTGGCGCCCAGAACGTATCGGCGGTCACACTGGCTTCCGATATAGTGGCTGCCTGTGAAAACGGACTTGGTGATCTCGCTTCGATGGATTTCAGCGATCTAACCGGGATACGCGGGATTGGCCGCGCCAAGGCGGGCGCGGTACTTGCGGCTGTGGAACTCGGAAAAAGAATATCGATGAGCAGACGGCTCGGAAACCATGTGATCAGCTGTTCACAGGACGCGGCGCACGTCTTCATGGAGAAACTCAGGTATGAGAAGAAAGAACATTTCTACTCGGTACCGCTGAGTACAAAAGGCGAAATGCTGGGAATGGGCGAGGTATCGATGGGTGACCTCTCGGGAACCATTGTGAACCCGAGAGAGGTGTTCACAGAAGCAGTGCGGAAAAGCGCGGCTTCCGTGGTATTCATCCATAATCACCCGAGTGGTGATCCGACTCCCAGCAGACAGGACAGGTCGATAACAGACCGGCTCGTTTGGGCAGGAACGATCCTTGGGATCGAAGTTCTCGACCACATAATAATAGGTGATGGGATTTACTGCAGTTTCAGAGCGCTCGGTTATATGAACGGCGCGTGAGGAGGATGCAGATGGGCACAGTTATTCTGGTCGCGTCCGGAAAAGGCGGAACAGGCAAGAGCATGTTCTCAGTGAATATCGGAGCGACATTTGCCCTCAGGGAAAAAAGCGTAGTGATAGTTGACATGGATATGGGGCTCAGGAACACTGACCTTTATCTTGGCCTTGAAAACAACGTCGTGTATGACGCGCATGATGTCATGACGGGCGTATGCAGGATCAAACAGGCTTTGATAAGAGATGAGCGTTTCAGGGATCTTTGTTTCATGGGAGCATCTCCGACAAGAGAGATGGGTGAGATCACTCCGCTTCACGTTAAAGTGCTTTGTGAGAAGCTCGCCGACATGTTCGACGTGGTCATAGTTGACGCGCCGGCAGGTATCGACGACGGGCTTGTCGTGGCGTCGGCAGGCGCTGACGCGGTCGTGATATTAACGACACCGGAATACGCTTCGATAAGGAATGCCGACACGCTCGACAAGGAACTCGTAAAGCTTGGTATATTCAAGCGTTATGTTGTGGTGAACAAGATCATTCCGGAGCTTATGCAGGCGGGTTATGTCCCGGGTCTTGACAAGATCAGCGGGCTTTTGATGCCCGAAATAATCGGGACGATCCTGTATGACGACAACATAAACATTTCGATAAATCTCGGGATCCCGATCGTGCTCAAGCCGTCGACATATATCAGACGGAACTTTGAGATGATCGCGGCGAGACTTGAGGAACGCTGCCTTCCGGAGGAGCTTCTGTAACAAAGCCGCCGGCAGTGCCGGATATGTGCATTTCGGCCATACGGCCGTACAAAGCATGATTGACAGGGGGGACAGTCAGGCTATATAATATTTATTTGGGTATACGGGACCGGAGAGTCCGTAAATCCGGCCATCGCGGTGAACTCTGAGCGGTGTGCCGTTACACATAATTCAGGGTTAATATATAGAAAAGGAGGTGCTTTGATGTCTCCGATCATAGCGATTGTTTTAATCATAGCGGCCGCTCTGTGCGGAACGCTTGTCGGATATATCTTGAGGAAGAATGTCGGCGAAAAGGCCATAGGCAGTGCTGAACAGCAGGCCAAAAACCTTATACTCGACGCCCAGAACAGATCCGAAACGATCAGGAAAGAGATCGAACTAGAAGCCAAGGAAGAAGCGCACAAGATCAGGAACGATGTGGACAGGGAAGTCCGCGACAGAAGGAGTGAGGTACAGCGCCAGGAAAGAAGAGTCCAGCAGAAGGAAGAGGCGGCTGACAAGAAACTCGACCAGATCGAACAGCGCGAGAAGCAGCTCACCAAGACTGAAAACGAGATAGACCGTAAACACAGACAGGCTGAGGAACTGCTTAAAAAACAGATAACTGAACTCGAGAAAATCTCGGGTTACACTGCAGAGGAAGCCAAGGCGCTTCTCCTGGAGGGCATAGAAAAGGAATGCCGCAAGGAAGCATCCCAGCTCATCCAGGACATCAAGACAAAGGCAAAAGAAGAAGCAGACGCACAGGCAAAAGAAATTATCGTCGGCGCTATTCAGCGCTGCGCCGCGGATCAGGTAACGGAGAGCACGATTTCCGTCGTAAACCTGCCGAACGACGATATGAAAGGCCGCATAATCGGCCGCGAAGGGCGCAACATAAGGGCTATCGAAACACTCACGGGAGTGGATCTCATAATCGACGATACGCCTGAGGCAGTTATCATTTCGGGATTCGATCCCGTAAGAAGAGAGATCGCGAGGATCGCGCTCGAAAAACTCATAGTGGACGGACGCATCCATCCTGCCAAGATCGAAGAAATGGTCGAGAAGGCCAGCAACGAGGTCAACCGCACGATCAAGGAAGAGGGAGAAAGAGCCACATTCGAGGTCGGTATCCACAATCTGCATCCCGAACTCGTAAAACTCCTCGGAAGGCTTCATTACAGAACTTCCTACGGTCAGAATGTGCTGCAGCACTCGATAGAGGTTTCGCACCTTGCGGGACTTATGGCAGGCGAACTCGGTCTGGATCCGAAACTCGCGAAGCGCGCCGGAATACTCCACGACATAGGAAAAGCTCTTGACCACGAGTATGAGGGGACCCATGTAGATATCGGTATCCAGATACTCAAAAAGTACAAGGAATCCGACGAGGTCGTGAACGCCATGGCTGCGCATCACGGTGACTACGAGCCCAAGTCGATGGAAGCGGTTCTCATAGCCGCAGCGGACGCTCTTTCGGCTGCAAGGCCGGGAGCAAGACGCGAATCGCTCGACATATACGTAAAGCGTCTCGAAAAACTCGAAGAGATCGCAAATACGACACCTGGAGTATCGAACTCCTACGCGATCCAGGCAGGCCGCGAGATCAGAATAATCGTCAATCCGGAAACGGTAAAGGACGACGATATGGAACTCCTCGCGAGGGACGTTTCCAAGCGTATCGAATCCGAACTCGAGTATCCGGGCCAGATAAAAGTAAATGTGGTCCGCGAGACAAGAGCGATAGACTACGCGAAATAAAGGAATACAGTAAGAGAGAACGAGTCCTCCGCGATATCCCCGGGCGGGATGAACGGGGGACTTTCTTGACGAAGGGCCTTAGGCGGATAACAGTCCGCTGTCAGGCTGTGAGGAAGCCCGCGGGCTGAAACCGCGGCTCCGGAGGTCCGGTTTGATATATCTTGACAACAGTTCGACAACTAAACAGGCAGACAGCGTAACAAAGCTTATGGCAGAGATTGCCGAGGAGAGATGGGGAAACCCGTCATCTCTTCACGCGCTCGGGATCCGCGCGGAGAAGCATCTTGAGACGGCAAGGAAGAATGTTGCGGCTCTTCTGGGGGCTTCTCAGGATCAGGTGTTTTTCACATCAGGCGGAACCGAAGGCGACGTTATGATCCTTACGGGCGTCATGCGCGCGAGAAAGCGTGAGCGCAGGAAACTGATCGTATCCGCGGTAGAGCACCCGGCTGTCCTTGAAACCGCGGCCGCTCTCGAACGGGATGGTTTCGAGGTGGTAAGGATCGGTGTGGACAGGATGTGCCGTATCGACATGGATGCGCTGAAGGACGCTATAGATGAAGATACCGCACTTGTTTCTGTCATGGCCGTGAACAATGAGACCGGCACTATCATGCCGGTTCGCGAGATCGCGAACGCTGCCCACGCAAAAGGCGCGTATTTCCACACGGATGCTGTCCAGGCTCTCGGCAAAGAAGACTTGAAAGCGACAGGTGCGGACCTGATAACCGTCAGCTCACATAAGATACACGGACCGATGGGCGTTGGGGGCGTCTTTGTTGGAAAAGGCGTAAAGATACTTCCGCTCATTCCCGGAGGCGGCCAGGAAAAAGGTATGAGATCCGGCACCGAGAATGTTCCGGGGATAGCTGGGTTCGGGGAAGCTGCAAGGCTCGCCTCGGAGAATTTTGAAGGCCACAGAAGGCACTTCAAAGAAATCCACGAGAGGCTGAGGGATAATATCGAATCATCGATCCGGGACATCGTTGTAAACAGTCCTGACGACGGGACGCATGCAGTTCTGAATGTGAGCTTTATGGGGACAAGAGGCGAGGTACTCCTGCATACTCTTGAACAGGAAGGTATCTATGTCTCGACAGGATCCGCGTGTTCGTCCAATAAAAAAGGTCAGAGCCACGTGTTGACCGCTATGGGACTAAGCGGAAAAGAAATCGAAGGCGCCATACGGTTCAGCCTTTCGAGGTATAATACGCTTGAAGAAATGGATATGGCTGCAGATGCGGTGCGACGCGCGGTCACGAGATTCAGGAAGCTCGGAAGCTTCAGATAGACATATTGGGGACAAAGCCGCGGACGCGGGCTTTGTAAGGTCAGAAAAGGCGATCAGATGAACGAACAATACATTTTCATAGTAAGGACAGGGGAAGTGGCCCTGAAGGGCATGAATAAGCCGTATTTCGAGAAAAAACTCGTCTCGAGGATCAGGACAAGGCTGAATGATATCGAAGGCGGAAACGCGATAGAAGTCAAAAGGCACGAAGGTTTGATTTTCGTACGTGCTCCGAAAGAACTCGATCCCGACGCGATAGTAAAGAAAGTGTCGCAGGTATTCGGTGTAAGCTCGATGAGCCGCGCGATCGAGTGTGAAAGCGACATGGACGCGATAGG
>JAFOKI010000080.1 GCA_017419895.1 Eubacterium sp.
TATCCATGCACTCAAGCACCGCGCTGTACATGCTGGTTCCACCTTGGGCGTACATACCGTCCGCGAATGAATAGAGTTCGGATTCATCAGTCTCGAATTCAGATTCACCCTTGATAACATCATCGAAAGTAACTATCTTAAAGTATTCATTCGCTTCCCTGTCCGAAACGAACTTCTTCACCGCCTGCTTAAGATCGCCAATGCTGTCTTGCATACTTCCGGAAATATCACAGCAAAGTATTACTCTGGCTCCTGAGTATTCAATCTTTTCCAGATCAAAAACATCGATTTTACAGTCACAGTCCGCAAGCTCAAGTTTGCTCTTAAGCATCTCGATATCGTCAGCGTAGGAACTTGCGATCTGCACATTCGCAGTGATATCCGGGAACGCCGACGGATCGATCCTTCCGATGGTTATCGCCGTCTTGCTCCTGCTTACAGATGTGATTACAGAATCCTCAAAACTGCCACGCTCCGAGTCATCCTGCGGTTTTCCGGAGGAATCATCATGATCGTCATATTCATAATCATCGTCATAATCATCGCTATGATATGTACTGCTTCCCTCATCGGGAAGATCAACAGGCAGTATATGCTCTGTAACGTTATTGACTATCGACGGGACCTCTTTGATTTTTTCTTTATCCTGTCCGGGATCGTTGCTCATTGCCTGCACGAGTTCAGCCATGGCATAGGCGTACTCGCCGTCATCGCTGTCCTGCGCTGTGAGTATCGCGTTGTTAATGTGGTTATCGACTGATTCATCATTCTCAAAATAATGCTGGATCCTGGCGATCTCCATTTCCTCCTTGGAAACGTCGCCTATTCCGGAATCCGCGAATTCGGTGAGTTTTCCCTTTATCTCCGACAAAGCCGGATCCTCAAGTTCTCTTCTGACCGCAGCGATCCTGTCTTTCAGTCTCCTCTGTTCGATTCCCGAAAGGATGTCAGCCCTTTTTTCGATCTCGAGCAGAAGGCCTTCCATCTTCTTTTTCGCGGCGGGGCTGATGCCATTGAACGCATTAAAGAACATATGCTCATCCAGCATCCCCATCATGTACAGTTCAGCCGCCACCATCCACTCTTCCGCGGAAGCTTTTTCATCCAGGTACCGGGCCATACCCTCGTAGTCTCCGCTCAGAGCGAGTATCTTAAGACGCGCGGAACGGAATGACGGAAGATCGAAACTGTCACTGCCTTCAGCCTTTAATCTTTCAAACTCTTCCAGAAGCCCATTTAACTCGCTCTCATCGATACCCGCCTCTTCCGGTGTGATGTATGAGCCATACATAGCAGCCTGTTCTCTGTATGTTGCGTAAAGTCTCTCCGCCCTGAGGATAAGATTCGCACTGCCGTTCAGATTCTGAGGATCGGTAAACTCTTCTTCAATGTTTCCGAGGACTGTACCTTGTATCTCGTTCCATGTCACGATCCTGTTTTCATCGCCTGATATGATACCTGTATTCCCGTTAGTATCCGCGTCAGTCATCGAAAAAACTATCTCATCCGAAGAAGGAATGTCGTGATAAGACGCTTCGTATCCGCAGTCTTCTATGTATCTCGCATTAGTCCAGTCTTCAATACTGCTCGTATCCGAGCGCTCGAGAAGCGCCATCTCTTCTCTGGCAGCTTCAGTTAAAGCGCCTTTTTCATTCAATACTTTGTAAGCGCCTCTCGCTTTTTTCAGATCACCGTTATACGCGGCCATTCTGGCCATCAGAAGCGCGCAGCTGTCGTCATAACCGTAAACAGCGCTGTATTCCTCGATCTGTTCCCTCGCTTCAGATGATCTTCCGGCCGCAAGCAGCGCGTACGCGAGATCCAGACTCTCCTGCTGCGACAGTTCATGGACGGTCGCAGTCTTTGATACCGAGGCGCGGTCCAGTCCGAATCCGTATAGCGCGGTTACCAAAACCGCCGCTGAAAACAGAACAGCAAAGAGCACGGGTATAACCCGTACTCTTTTCTTCAACAGTATGATCACAATTATTCCCAAACAGGCGGGAATGAGTCCTATGCCCAGCTGAGTGAGTATATGCATATCGTATTTCTCCAGGCTGTCAAACAGATTGATATGTTTTACACAATACTATAATATATTATACTCTCTTATACTCCGTCACTCCACCTATTATCGTCTCATCGACCACCAGATTTCCGATTTCCATCGGATCAATCGCTAGAATGTCGCCGGACAGGATTATAACGTCAGCAAGTTTTCCGGGCTCAAGCGAACCCTTTATGTCTTCCTCATAGGAACCGTACGCGCCGTAGAGAGTCGCGCAGCGGATAGCTTCCATAACTGTTACAGCCTGGAACTTATCCGTCTGTGTGCCTGTCGTCCTGTCGTAACGGTTCACAGCTCCGTCAATCGTGACAAGTCCTGCCGGTCCCGACGGATAATCGCTCTGGAACGAGCATTTGATGCCGTTGTCGAGCATGGTCCTGATCGGGCAGATGTATTTCATTCTCTCAGGGCCGTAGCATTTGAGATAGTTCGCGCCTTGATAAGCCACCTGACCGACGTTTACGGACGGGCAGATATTCATCGGAGCCATACGTTTGATAAGATCGTCGTCTTTACCGTTTACCGTGCAGTGCTCGATTCTGTGGCGGCGTGCTTTGAACGCTTCTTTGTCGGGAGCTTTTTCGAACGCGTGCTCATAACCCTCGACCATGAATTCGATAGCGCCGTCACCTATCGCGTGAGCGGTTGCCTGGCATTCAGCATCTTCGATAAGCTGGATGTATTCCCATACTTCTTCACGCTCCCAGCCCTTTTCCCTTACAAGCTCGGGTTTGTGCGAATAAGGCTCGCGCGTGTAGCAGCTCGGAATACCGGAGCCGCCGTCTATCATGAATTTGCATGAACCGATCTTAAAATGCTCGTCGCCGAGGCCGGAGATAAGACCGAGTTTCATCCAATGGTCATTGTCTTCCTTCGAGTACGGTTTTCCGAAAATACTGTGGAGCATCATATAATCGCGGAGTTTGAATTTCCCGCTCTTACAAAGTTTCTGCATTACATGGTAGCTCGGTTTGTCAAGTTCTCCCGCGTCATGAATGGATGTGAGTCCGTGTTCAAGAGCGTACGCGTGGGATTTCATCGCGGCTTTTACCTGAGCCGCTTCCGGATATTCAACCTGTCCCCAAAGCCAGAAATGAGTATGCCCCCTCACGAGTCCCGTGAGTTTTCCGTCTATTACTTCAACTTCGTCATCCGGATACTTCTTAGCGTCTTCCGCCGTGTATACTCCCAGATACTCGAGCGCCTTGGAGTTGTACATGCATGTATGACCACCTGCACACATGCAGTGAACAGGGTTATCCGGAGCGATCGCATCGAGCTCTTCCAGCGTCGGATCGCGTTTTTCCGGGAATATGAACGTTTCATAACCCATAGTAGATACCCATTCACCTGGTTTCTTTGTTTCTACAACAGCCTTGACCCTGTCAAGGAGTTCCGGGATAGATTTGCAGAATTCGGGTGCCGTGCTCACCATTGCGGAATCGAGTTCTTCTCCGATGAGTCCCGAAAGGATCGGATGATAATGAGAATCGATCATGCCGGGCATGAGAGTGCGGCCTCTGAGATCTGTTATCTCTGCGTCGCTCCCCACCGCTGCCATTACTTCTTCTGTAGTTCCAGCAAAACAAATCTTATCTCCGTCGATAAGTAATGCTTCACACACTGTGTCCTTTTCATCTACAGTAATAACACTGCCGTTAATAAATGCGCGTTTCATTCAAAGCCTCCTGTTTGCCTCTTCCATTCCTAAAAGCAGATGCATGCGCATTGCGTGATAAGCCCCTGCTTTATCTCGTTTTTCTATAAAATCCACTATAGCCCTGTGGTTTTTGACCGAATTTTCTCTTGCTAAGATCCCGCCGAGAGCCGTTCCCATCCTTACGGATTCACTGACTCCTTCCATGAATCTTCCGAGTATCAGATTTCCGCTGAGTACTGCCAGATATTTATGGAAAGCGGTGTCCGCGTCCCAATACTGCTCTCCGGAACTTGCGAGTTTTTCGCATTTTTTCTGAAGTTCCCTGAGCCTGCCCAGTTTTTCATCCGTTATATTGTCTATCACATACTCCATTTCGGACGGCTCGACCATCAGTCTGACCTTATACCAGTCCAGAACGAGTTTCTTTTTGTCTTCCACACCTGAAAGCCCCAGCGGGTCTTTTCCCATATCGGGAGTGCTCGCCACAAAAGTCCCGACGCCTCTTTTTACGGTCAGGACACCGTTTCCGACAAGGATTTTGATAGCTTCCCTGATCGATGTACGGCTGACCCCGAGCTGACTCGCCAGAGCGCGCTCATTGGGGATCTTTTCTTCGGGTTCATACTGCGATTCCTCCAGTATCATTTTCTGGAGTCTCGCCGCGATATCCTGTGAAAGTGATTTCATCAATGACCTCTGCCGTCCCGCGGAGCGGCTTTGTTCTAAAAAGAAAAACGGGCAGGATATGAGTATCCCGCCCGCGCGATTCACTGATTAGTAAAGCTTCGGAATGTCAACAGCTTTGTTGAAGCAGTATTCTTTGCTCGGGAATGTTCCCTCAACTGTCTCTTTGTGGAAGAGGTTGAGACCATCAACCATTTCTTTTCTGACATGAGCAAAGTGTTTTACGAACTTAGGCTTGAAATCGCCGTACATGTCGAGCATGTCCTGAGTTACGAGAACCTGGCAGTCGACATCCGGACCTGCTCCGATACCGAGAACGGGGATCGAGAGAGCTTCGGAAACAGCTTTTCCTACTACGGAAGGTACGCACTCGAGAACCATCGAGAATACGCCGGCAGCTTCAAGAGCCTTAGCGTCTTCGATCAGTTTAGCCGCGGATTCCGGTGTGCCGCCCTGAACTTTGAATCCACCGATGGATGTAGCTGTCTGCGGTGTAAGACCGATGTGACCCATAACGGGGATGCCGGCCTTTACCATAGCAGCGATCATGTCAGCCATCTCAACTCCGCCTTCGAGTTTGACGCAGTCGCAGTTGGTTTCCATGAGGATCCTGTTCGCAGTCATGATAGCCTGTTCTTTGCTTACATTGTAGGAGCCGAACGGCATGTCGCCGACGATAAATGTGTGCGGAGCGCCTTTAACTACCGGTTTGATGTGGTGGATCATTGTATCAACCGTAACACCGACAGTCGTTTTGTTTCCGAGCATGATCATGCTGAGGGAGTCACCTACGAGAATGATCTCGACATCACTTTCGTCAACGATCGTAGCTGTTGTATAGTCATAAGCTGTGCAATAAGCAAACTTACGTCCTTCTTCTTTAAACTTTTTAAAATCAGGAATTGTCATCTTAACTTTGTCGCCCATTGGAATCTCCTCCTTTTTTGACGGTACTTCTTCTGGTAGTACCACTAAGATTATCTTATACTTATTTTTTATCATACCCATATTACAAAGTCAACCAACTGGCGATGTTTCACCAAAATATGACAATTCTTTCAACGCCGGTATAGCTCTATTCGTGGTCATACCACGCATGCATTTTCACATACCACGGTGTTTTCATGAGCACTGAATCCCGGTTTTTTCTGAACATATACCGAAAAAGGTCGTTTGAGTTTTTCCGACATTATCCCGATTTTCTTCTCGTTTTGGCGGAAGCTTCCGACATGTATCGGCTCAAACCTTCTGATATGTCGGAATTCAGCGCATGACAATAGCCTTCTGTAGGATCCCAACAAATAATACCCAAGCCCTTCGACAATAATGATCCGCTCAAAATCACTTTTTCCGAAAAAATGATGTCTTACGCGATTCCATGTCGGATCGTTCCGCCAAATCCAATCATTATCATCGGTTTTGTCGGAATAACTCATTCATCCATACTGCTACAGATTGACGCTATCGCATCCGATGCGGCTTTGACAAAGCCATGCGTGTACTATATACTTTTAACTGACTTATACGCCTTATTGCCGACATTTCCAACAACGCTGTCCGGCATGAAAATAATCAGAGGAACAACATCATGAAATTCAAAAGCACAAGAGGACACAGCGACAGGCTCAACGGAGCGCAGGCAATCATAAGAGGACTTGCGCCGGACAGAGGACTTTACGTGCCGGAGGAAATTCCTGCACTTCCTTTCGACCCGGTAGAAATGACCGGTAAAACATATCAGGAAATCGCGTACAAAGTTATAGGCACACTGCTTGACGATTATACCGCGGAAGAGCTTAAAGCCTGCATTGACGGCGCATACGACTCAAAATTTGAGTCACCCGAGATCGCGCCGCTCGTAGAAGCGGGAGGAGCGTTTTTTCTTGAGCTCTATCATGGGAAGACAGCTGCTTTCAAAGACATGGCGCTCTCCATTCTCCCCTATCTGCTGACTACTGCCATGAAGAAGGAGAAAGAGGATAAAAAGATCTGTATCCTCACGGCGACCTCCGGTGACACAGGAAAAGCCGCGTTGGAAGGCTTTGCTGACGTTCCCGGAACGGAGATCATTGTATTCTATCCGAACAGCGGAGTCAGCAAAGTCCAGGAACGCCAGATGATCACCCAGACCGGAAAGAACGTCCATGTATTCGCGATAGAGGGCAATTTCGACGATGCCCAGACAGGTGTTAAGAACATCTTCAACGACGAGGCATTCAAGGCTGAACTCCTGGATTCCGGCATCAAGCTGTCATCAGCGAATTCGATCAACATAGGAAGGCTCGTTCCACAGATCGCGTACTACGTTTATTCGTATGTAAAACTGATCGAGCGTGATGTTATCAGCCCGGGCGAACCGATCAATATAGTGGTCCCGACAGGAAACTTCGGCAATATCCTGGCCGCTTACTACGCATACAGGATGGGAATACCCGTAAAGAAATTCATCTGCGCCTCCAACAAAAACAAAATCCTTACGGACTTCATAAATACGGGTGTATATGACACGCACCGCGAATTCTATCTGACGAACTCACCTTCCATGGACATTCTGGTTTCGAGCAACCTGGAGCGTCTGCTCTACCATCTGAGCGGAGATGATGCCGGGGAGATCCGTGAACTTATGTCCAGACTCGATTCAGAAGGCGCGTACACAGTATCCGATAAGATAAAAGAAGGCCTGGGTATATTCTACGGCGGATATGCCGACGTCGAAGAGACGAATAAAACCATAGGCTCGATGTTCAACCGCCACGGCTATCTCATGGATACACACACGGCAGTCGCCTACAAAGTATATCAGGACTACAGACTCAGCTGCTGCGATGATACGCCTGCCGTGATTGCCTCAACCGCGAGTGCATATAAATTCGCGGGTTCAGTCGCGTCCGCGATCGGTCTTCCGGAAGAAGAAAATGCCTTCAGATATATAGATTCGGTGCATGAAAAAACGGGTGTCCGCATCCCGCTCGCGATGCAGGGACTCGAGACCCGTCCGATTCTTCACGATTCAGTGATCAAAGTCGAAGACATGCGTGACGCAGTAAAGAATTCACTGAAATAGTCGTTTTTCAACAAAGATAAAAAACGCGGGCACGGCGCATGAAGCGCCCGTGCCCGCTTTGTTTTATTGATATTTCAATCGTTTTGTGTTGCGATCAGCTCTGCGAACACCTTGGCGTGCGCCTTCTTATGGTCGTCCATAAAATCAATATCGTAACCCATGTGTCTTTCGCATAGTTTTCCCACATATTTCATCCGTGAATGCTTACAGTATCGTTTAAGCCCTTCTTCAAACAGATCCGCACCTATCTCAGGCGGATATCCGCAGGTAGTTATGAGCGCAACAGGCTTGCCTTTTAGAAGAGCCGGGCCTTTTGTTTCGCCGTAATACTTGTTGGCAGCATAAACTATGCGGTCGAGCATCGCCTTCATCGGCGGCGTGCAGTACCACGAATAAATCGGCGTTGCAATGAGCAGCAGGTCAGCCTTTGTCAATGCATCGAATACTTCAGCCATGTCATCATCCTGCACACACGCTATATGCTCAAAATCATCCTGGCACTTCCTGCAAGCGGTACATGGCCTGATGTCCATTTCTGTAAGATCAAACTCACATACCCCGCATCCCAGTTCAGCCAAACGCTGAA
>JAFOKI010000081.1 GCA_017419895.1 Eubacterium sp.
ATACGATCACTGTCTATAAAGCAAACATGATCATACCGCAGATAGCTGAGGACCTTACACCGAGCAGATCGATCGAGATTCCGGCCGTATGTCCTGTTTGCGGAGGACCTACACGTATAAAAGAAGAAAACGGAGTCAGGACGCTTTACTGCACCGAGAAATCATGTCCCGCCAAGCAGATAAAGGGATTTGCACACTTTGTTTCAAGAGACGCGATGAATATCGACGGACTGTCGGAAGCGACGCTCGAAAAATTCATTTCGAGGGGATTGATCCATGAGTTTGCGGACATATTCGACCTCGGTAAGGTAAAAGATGAGATTGTCGGAATGGAAGGCTTCGGCGAAAAATCGTTCGTGAATCTCGTGAATTCGGCAAAAGCCGCAGCGGAAAGCACACCGGACAGGCTTCTTTATGCTCTCGGAGTCCCGGGCATTGGTGTTGCAAACGCGCGTGTGATCGCGAGATACTGCGGAAACGACTGGAACAGGATCGTATCTCTCACAAAGGAAGAGGTCATGGAGATCGAAGGTGTTGGAGACGTTCTGGCGAGCGCGTATACCGATTTCTTCGCTAATGAAAAGAATAAAGCCATAATCGGTGATATACTGAAATATGTAAAACTTGACGAAACCGCAGAGGAAAGACAGGACTTCCTGGCAGGACTCACGTTCGTGATCACGGGATCGCTTAACGGATACGCCAACAGGGATGAACTGGTCCAGGCGATAGAAAAGTGCGGCGGAAAGACAGCGGGATCCGTGAGCAAAAAAACGTCATACCTGATCAACAATGATCTTACGTCGACCAGCGGCAAGAACAAAAAAGCTAAAGAACTCGGCGTTCCAATCATTGATGAGGAGACAATCACGCGCTGGATCCGAGAGGAAAGAATAGATGAAACTGAAAAATAAAACTTTGCTGAAATTGATTCCGGTACTGGCGGTGGGAGTGATCCTGCTCGCAGTTTTGACGTCCGTCATTATGGGCAGGGACGACACAAAGAAACCGGAAGAATCCGCAGCGGAAACGGCCTCTTCTTCTATAGAAGCGAGTGCGGAGTCGCTGCCTGAAGAGCCGTCGGTGGCAGAAGAGTCTTCGGCTGAGGTCGCTTTGCGTGATATTTCCACGCTTCCGGCAGGAACCGAGGTCACTCCCGAGGAAATAAAACAGAAGAAGACAAAAAAATGGTTTGAGATCCGCAAGATCAAGAAAGGCGATGAAGTGTACGAGCGCATATACGGCAAATCTTTCCCTGCCGAAAAAGGCGCGAAGATCAAGCTCAAGGATCTGAGGTACATCCATCTTCTCCATTACAACTTTGACGGAAAGATCGTTGTCGGCGAGCTGATAGTCAATAAGGAAATGGCGAAAGACATAAGAGACATTTTCTACGCTTTGTACAAGAAGAAGTATCAGATATACAGCATGTATCTGATCGATGATTTCTGGAAGACCGACGGCAACCAGGCTGATACGGATTCCTGTGACGCTGATAACACATCCGCGTTCTGCTACCGCACTATCGCGCACACTTCGACGCTTTCGAACCACGCGGAGGGTTATGCTATCGATATCAATCCGAAAGAAAATCCGTATATCATCAAGAGCGGGGATCACTGGGTCGATTCGGATCATCCCGAGATCCGTTATCCGTCGAAGGAACTTGATATAACCCAGCCGCACGTCATCCATGATGAAGACGACGCTTATCTTGAATTCGCGGAGTACGATTTCAGGTGGGGCGGTAACTGGGACGATCCGGATTATCAGCATTTCGAGTATATAAGATAGGGCACTTGATTAAAGGCGGACAGAATGATATAATTCTCATGCTGGCCTGTCATTTGGCAGCCACGTAAGATATGGATCGGGTCCTGCGCAATAAGATGCCGTGAACCTTGTCAGGTCCGGAAGGAAGCAGCAATAAGCGGAAGTTCTTATGTGCCGCAGAAAAGCCTTTTCCTGCCTTGCGTGGTTGCCTGATGGCAGGCCGGTATTGTTTTATGGGAATGGAGGATCGATGCAGTACAGAGCTTTGTACAGAGAGACGAGACCGGAGATATTCTCTGAGATTCTCGGACAGGATCACATAGTCAGGATACTCAGACACCAGATAGCGTCTGACCGGGTCAGCCACGCCTATCTTTTCTGCGGAACTCGCGGTACCGGCAAGACCACGACAGCGAGGATCCTCGCAAAAGCCGTGAACTGCACAGGCGCGGATCAGGATAACAGACCGTGCGGTGAGTGCGCGAACTGCCGGGCTATTGCCGAAGGCCGTTTCCTTGATGTTATCGAGATAGATGCCGCATCGAACAACGGCGTTGACAATATCCGCGAACTCAGGGAAAGTGTTAACTATCCGCCTGCCGTAGGCCGCAAGAAAGTATATATAATCGATGAAGTCCACATGCTCTCGACGGAGGCCTTCAACGCGCTCCTCAAGACGCTCGAAGAACCGCCCGAGAACGTGATTTTCATACTCGCGACGACGAACCCGGAAAAACTTCCCCAGACCGTGCTTTCGCGATGCATGCGCCTCGATTTCAGGCGCGTACCCGCACGTGTGCTTTCGGATCACATGGAAGCGATCTGCCGTGACCGCGGCGTCACAATAACAAAGGATGCCCTCGGCATACTCGCTGCAAACGCAGACGGTTCGGTGCGTGATTCTCTCAGCATACTCGAGCAGTGCCTGTCTTCCGGCGCAAAAGTGCTTGAGCGCGACACAGTGCTCGATTTCCTTGGGACTGTATCGGAAGAATTCTTTACGGAGCTGACCGATGCCGTAATGGCAAATGACGTTTCGGGAGCCTTCGTGCTTCTGGACGGTGCGGTCAGGGAAGGAAAAGATGTACGCCAGCTCATGAAAGACTGGATGGCTCATCTCAGGGCGCTTCTCATTGTCAAATACGTAGCCGATCCGTCGGACATGCTGAACATGTCGCTCGACAACATAGAGAATCTGAAACGTCAGGCCGCCGGCCTTGACATTTCTGTGATAAACAAAGCCATCGTGACTCTCGCGAGTGCGATCAACGACGCGAGATATTCGACCCAGGCGAGGATCCTGATGGAAGTTGCGATCGTCACCATCGCTTCGGGCGGCGCGTACGGTCAGGCACCGGCGCCTTCGTATAAGACAGCCGGCGCTCCGGGGATCAGACTTGCTCCGGAGCAGCAGGTCAGCCGTCCTGTGCAGCAGCCGGCAGGGCAGGGCTTCGCGGCGTCTGAACAGCCGGCAAAGCAGCCGGCAGGGCAGGGCTTTGCGGCGCCTGCGCAGCAGGCAGGTCAGCCGGTACAGGCAGAACAGCCCGCTGAAGAGAAACCGCGGAAAGCCGCGCCTGGATCTAAGCCGATAAACGCGCCTGAAGAGCTTGCGGAAGTCTGGGGCGAAGTTCTGGACGAGGCTGAAAGAGTATCCCCTGTACTCAATGTACTAAGGCGGGCGACTCTTGCGGAGGTCGGTGAGACCGAGTTCAAAGTTATCGCTGCGGGGGTGATAGACCGCAAACTCATGGAGTCGCAGCGACGCACGATCCAGGAGATAATGAGCCGCCATATGGGACGTGAACTATCCCTTTCGGCGAAAGCTCCCGGAGAAGACGAAGTACAGACGTCAATAGAAGACATAAGGGCAAAAGCAGAAGAACTTCTTGGCACCAAGATCAAGATAAAAAAGTGAGAAAGGAATATCAACATGGGAAGAGGAATGAAAGCCGGTAAAAGACCCAAACAGCACGCGCCGGGAGGCAGCATGGGAGGCGGAAGAAAGGCTCAGATGCAGCAGCTTCAGCAGCTTCAGGAAGTGCAGAAACAGATGGAAGACATGCAGCGCGAACTGGATGAGCAGGAGGTTTCGGCTTCTGTCGGCGGCGGCATGGTAACTGCAACGATGAGCGGCAAGAAAGAACTGAAAGCCCTTAAGATCGATCCGGACGCGGTAGATCCCGATGACGTCGAGACGCTGCAGGATCTTGTGATCGCTGCTGTAAACGAGTGCCTGAGGCAGATCGAAGAAATGTCCGAGAACGCTTACGGTTCGATAACCGGCGGACTTGGGATCCCGGGACTTTAACAATAGGTATAAGATATGCAATACCCGAAACCGCTCGGTAAGATGATAGGTGAACTGTCAAAACTGCCGGGTATAGGAAACAAAACAGCGCAGAGACTTGCGTTCCATATTCTTTCGATGCCGCAAAACGAGTCAGCTGAGCTTGCGGAATCGATTCTGGAAGCTTCGCGCACCATGAAGTACTGTTCATGCTGCGGCAATCTGACTGACAGCGATCCGTGTGCTATCTGCTCCGACAAGAGCAGGAAGCAGGACGTGATTTGTGTTGTCGAATCTCCGCAGGACGTGATGGCGATAGAGCGGATAAACGATTATCATGGGCTTTACCATGTGCTGAACGGAGTTATTTCTCCGAGGGACGGTATCGGCGCAGAGGACATAAACCTGAGAAGTCTCATAGTCAGACTACAGGAGAATACGGATATTTCTGAAGTGATAGTTGCGACTGACCCTAATATAGAGGGCGAGGCGACGGCCATGTATATCGCGAGGCTCCTCAAACCGTCGGGGATCAAAGTCACAAGGATAGCTCACGGTATCCCGATCGGCGGAGATCTTGAACTTGCGGATGAAGTAACGCTGCAGAAGGCTTTGGAAGGCAGGACGGAACTGTAATGGCAATAGAAAAAGTAAGAGAGTATTTCAAAAAATTCGGCATCGAAGACCGCATCCTCGAATTTGACGTTTCGAGCGCGACGGTAGAGCTTGCCGCGCTGGCTGTCGGAGTGGAAGGCGCCCGCATCTGCAAGACGATATCGTTCGGCGACGGACAAGGCGGATGCATTTTGATCCAAACAGCGGGAGACGCGAAAGTGAACGGAGGCAAGTTCAAGCGTGCCTTCGGTTTCAAGGGATCGATGCTTTCAGCTGATGAGGCGCTGCGCCTGACCGGACATGCGGTAGGCGGAGTGTGCGCGTTCGGGCTGCCGGAAGGCTTTGTTGAAGATGGAACGGTAAAGGTATACTGCGATGAGTCGCTCAAACGGTTCGAGACGGTGTTCCCGGCATGCGGGAGCGACAACAGCGCGATCGAGTTCACACCGGAGGAACTGTTCAAGTATTCGCAGGCAGTAGGCTGGGTCGACGTCTGCAAATTGCCGGAACAGGCGGAATAGGCATTAGACATAAAAAGCAAGACAAAAAACAGGAGCAACAAGATGGAAAGCAAAATCATACCGGGACTTGACAAGATGTTGGTCGGAAAGAAATCCGAAACACGCTGGCTGGAGTACAATTGGCGCGACGTAGTGCTGTACGCTCTTGCCGTCGGAGCCGGTCCGGACGATCTCATGTACACGTATGAGAAGAATCTGAAAGCTCTCCCGACATACGGGGCAGTCCCGTATTGGGGAAGCGTCGGAGTCAAGCCGTATCAGTGGATGCCGCTTCCGGCCTCCATGATAGCGTATGACCTGATCCAGCCGACGCAGGCATTTCTCAACATGGATCACGAGATAATCATGCACAGGCCGATCGACCCGATCAAGGGCACGTTCCAGTACAGCGATGTCATTACCGACGTCTATGACAGAGGCGAGGGTAAAGGCGCTGTCGTCCGTACACGGATGGACATCCGTGACGAAGCCGGCCGTGACGTCTGCACCAATTATTCAACGACCTTTTTCGGAGAAGCCGGTGGTTTCGGCGGGAAACCGATGCCCAAAAGCGAAGTCGTGATCCCGGACAGGGAACCGGATATCATAGTGAATGACTTCGTGTCACCGGTGCAGAATCTGCTTTACCGTCTGACGGGTGATACCAATCTCATCCATGTCGATCCGGATCATGCGAAGAAGACCGGGCTTGACAGACCGATAATCCAGGGACTTTGCTCTTTCGGATTCTCGTGTCGCATGCTCATCGGCGCGCTTACTCCGGGTGAACCTGAGAGGATGACAAGAATGGCAGCACAGATGACAGCGGTGCTTTATCCGGGCACTCCGGTCGCGGTGCACATCTGGAAGATAGAAGACGGGAAGGCGTATTTCCGCTTTGTTGACTGTGAGACCGGCAAGGCCGTGCTTAACAGAGGCGTGTTCGAGTACAAAGTATGACCGGAAGAATTCCAATATAGAAAAAACAGTCCGCTTCGGCGGACTGTTTTGTTTACATCAAACCGCTAAGTTTTGCGGTCTTCTCGTAGAATAGTTTGTTGTAGAACCAGACGACTCTCCCAATGAACAGCATTGCGCAGATGGTGCCGACACCAATCCCGATGGGATGCCCCGCGAAAACCATACCTATAACAAAAGCGACGACTACGCAGGAAATGTCGGTCACGTTCTTGCAAGTGCCCATGCTTTTGCCGGTGCGGTCCGAAATCGCCTGGACGAGGCCGTCAGCAGGATTCGGAATAATGCGCGCGTTCACGCTCATGGACGCGCCGATGCCCGTGAGGATGATCCCGACGATCAGATAGATCAGCTGCATGGGGAGATTGACCGCTGTCGGAAGATGCGCAGCAATGAGGTTTATCACACGCGTGAACACTATCGAAAGTGGTATCTGCAACAGATCGTATGCTTTGAATTTCGACCATTTGATCAGGTACTCGATGATCGCGAATGCCAGATACAGTATCAGTACGTGATCGCCAAATTTTCCGCCGAATATCATTGAGACCGCGAGAGGAATCGAAATGAGCGGCGCGGATCCCATGTCGGATCTGGTTGTCATCATCAGACCCGCTGCGAGTATGACAAGCCCGAAGGCATAGAAAAATACGCGGTATCCATTCGGGCGGGATTTTGTTTGTTCGGTTGGTCTGCTTTGATTCACTTTGTTTACCTCTCGATTATTAATACAATATCCAATTCAACAAAGTTTTTCAAGGGCGAATGGGGGAGAGAAATGATTTGGCCTGTCGCGCTTGGGTGCAAATCCTTGAAAAGGTCAAAATGCTACCAAAGAATCCCGTCGCTCTTGGGTGCAAATCCACGAAAAGTGCCAAAATGCTACCAAGGAATCCCGTCGCTCTTGGGTGCAAATCCACGAAAAGTGCCAAAATGCTACCAAGGAATCCCGTCGCTCTTGTGTGCAAATCCGCGAAAAGTGCCAAAATGCTACCAAAGACACCGTGCAGCACACGGATCTGGAGCATGAAACACGCGTCATTTTATGTTGTGCGGGTAAGGTCGTCGCGGTATACTATACAAGACGCGCAAACAAAGCGCGGGGAGGACTGACTATGGATATCATCAAAAAAATAGCTGAGGAACTCGGACTCAGGCGAGACCGCGCAGAGGCGGTGGTCGAGCTTATGGATGAAGGCAACACGGTGCCGTTCATCGCGAGATACAGAAAAGAACGCACGGGCGGTATGGATGACGAAACGCTTAGAGCGTTCGATGAAAGACTCAAGTATCTGAGAAATCTGGAGGACAGGAAGGCGACGGTACTCGCTTCGATCGAGGAGCAGGGCAAACTTACGGATGAGCTCAGAAAAGAGATAGAAGATGCGGAAACGGCGGCGAGGGTCGAGGACCTTTACAGGCCGTACAAGCCTAAGCGCAGGACGCGCGCAACGATCGCGAAGGAGCGCGGACTTGAACCGCTTGCTGACCTGATCAGGGACAGGCGCGCGAAAACTGACCCGGCGGAAGCGGCGGAGGGATTCGTGGATCCCGAAAAGGGCGTTCCGGACGCGGATGCAGCGATAGCCGGCGCGCTCGACATTATAGCGGGCGACCTTTCCGACGATGCCGAAATCAGAGAGTATATTAGGAAAACGACCTTTGAGCAGGGCGTGCTTGCAT
>JAFOKI010000082.1 GCA_017419895.1 Eubacterium sp.
CCGATCCTGTAGTAGATCCCGGAAAGCAGCCTCGCCACAGTGGTTTTACCTGTTCCCGGGTTGCCTGAGAATACCAGATGGAGCGACACGGGAATCTCTTTCATCCCGCGTTCTTTACGTATTTTCATGATCTGCATCAGGTTGACGAGTGAATCGACATCCTGCTTGACTTTTTCGAGACCGATGAGCGAATGAAGCTCCTCCATCAGTTCCTCGAGCGTGCCTATTTCTTCTTCCTTTGCAGCCTCAGCTATCTCGGCGCCAAGCGATTCTCCACCTTGTTCGCTGCCAAGTTCTCCGCCCTCCACCGGTCCTGTCTTTATCGGCTGGAACGTCGGGTCAAAAGTCGGATCGCCGTTCGCGATGAAGTCTTTGTCCTTTGCCTGGTAGTATTTTCTGACAGTGTCGAGGAATCTTGTCAGGCTGTTGACCTCTGCATCGGTCACACTGTCATCGGATGCCAGGAATTCACGGCCGATCATGCCGTAGAATTTATGGATGAGTGTGCAGGACGGCCCGTTGTGCGGTATCTGTTTACGGAACCGCTCGTTGTCGGCGTTAACCACGACGCGCATGAAAAGCGGGACCTCAGTCTCAATCTTCTTGATACTCGAATCGAGCGTGACGAGCCTTTCGAGGTCACGCGCGGTGTATTGGAAATCGAAACAGTCGTTGATGAACGCTGCCTCAGCGTCGGACGGACCGACATCCTTGGTCGAGAGGTACGCGAGGAACCTGATCGTCTCATCGCGGAATATCTCGTATGTTGTCCTGCGCGAGAAAGGATCCAGTGCTCTGATGCCCAGTGAGTTCCTGTCGAGGCTCTCACAAAGCATCCTGACCGTAACAATAGTTTCTTTCAGCAACATGCTCATGCTCATAACTTCACCTGCTTCCGGCCGGCTTCCCGGCCGAGTTTATTTATCCAACAAAGCTTACTGCCTACGTCATTATCGGCGATATCCTGTACAGCGCGAATTCTCTGTGCCCCAGGCTTTCCGAAGCAGTCTCCCGGCCGCTTGCCGTCTCGATCACTCTCTCAAGAATCGCCTGTCCGGCGTCTTCCAGAGTCAGTGTCCCGTCGATGATCCCCGATAGGTCCATGTCGATATTCTCACCCATGACCCCGACGATCCCGGAATTCCCGGTGACTTTCAGCACCGGTGAAGACGCGAACCCCATGGGGGTGCCGCGTCCGGTCGTAAATATCACGATATGCGCGCCTGCGGCGCTGAGGCCAAGCGTACACATCAGGTCGGTGCCCGGCGTGTCAACAAAGGTCACCCCCGGCAAAACCGCTTTCCCGCCGAACGGGACCGCGTCCTGTATAGTCTCTTTTCCGATCTTGCAGACCGCTCCGAGAGACTTTTCTTCAATTGTCGTAAGACCGCCTTCTATATTTCCCGGCGACGGGTTTGCGCCGCGGAGGTCGATACCCATGTCGATCGCGGTCTGCTCGACGAATTTGATCCTGTCTGTTATGAATTCAGCGATCGCGGGAGTACGGCTTTGTTTTATGACGATATCCTCCGCGCCCATCAGCTCGGTAGTCTCGCCGAACACTACTTTTCCGCCGAGGCTGCAAAGCTTCTCCGAGAAAACACCTACAGCAGGGTTCGACGCGATCCCGGACGTGAAATCCGATCCGCCGCATTCCACGCCGATCGTAAGCGCGGATGGGGCGACTTCCGTCCGTTCCTGCTCAGCCAGCATTTTCTCAAACCTGCGGCATATCTCGATGCCCTTCGTCACGGTCTTTTCTGTGCCGCCGAATTCCTGCATCACAATAAGCTCGACATTCGGCTGCTCCTTCGCGATTTCCTCAAAAAGCACGTGCGGCCTTATCTCTTCGCATCCGAGCCCGATCACGAGACATGCCCCGTTATTCGGGTGCGTTCCCATCAGTGCAAGGCACTTCTGCGACAGCACGAGGTCGTCCCCCGGCTGGTCGCAGCCGTATGGATGCGCGTAGCTGTCCGCAGTTTCGACCGCGCCTGCTATCGCGTCCGCGATGTGGTTGACGCAGCCTACCGTCGGTATCACAGCGATCCTGTTTCTTATCCCGTAGGTCCCGTTCGCCCTCGGGTACATCATCAGCTTCTTCACCACAATCCCCCTTGTTTTGACCGGGTCAGGCACAAGCCCAAGCCTATGCCATGATCGGCGCGATCCTGTAGAGCGCGAACTCCCTGTGCCCGAGCCTCTCAGAAGCTGTTTCAAGCCCGTTTGCTGTATCTATCACACGGTCGAATATCTCTTCTCCGGCTTCTGCCAGGGTAAGATCTCCGTCGACTATTCGCGAAAGGTCTATATCTATATTCTCGCCCATGACCCCGACGATCCCGGCGTTTCCGGTAACTTTGATGACGGGCGATGAGGCGAATCCCATAGGTGTGCCGCGTCCGGTCGTGAATATAACTATCTGCGCGCCGGCCGTGCTGAGTCCCGATGTGCACATCAGGTCATTTCCCGGTGTGTCGACAAAGGTCACTCCTGGCATCGTGGCTTTTCCGCCGAACGGCACCGCGTCCTGAATAGTTTCTTTTCCGATTTTGCAGACCGCTCCGAGCGATTTTTCTTCTATTGTCGTCAGGCCGCCCTCGATGTTTCCGGGCGAAGGATTGGTGCCGCGGAGGTCAATGCCCATGTCGATCGCGGTCTTCTCTATGAACTTGATGCGGTCGATTATGAAATCGGAGATTTCCGGAGTGCGGCTTTGTTTTATGATTATGTCCTCGGCGCCCATGAGCTCGGTAGTCTCACCGAACAATACTTTTCCGCCAAGGCTGCAAAGCTTCTCCGTGAACACCCCGACAGCCGGGTTCGACGCGATACCGGACGTGAAGTCCGAACCGCCGCACTCGACGCCGATCGTCAATTTTGACGGATCGACCTCTACACGTTCCTGTTTGGCGAGCATTTTTTCGAACTCACGGCATATCTCGATGCCTTTCTCTATTGTTTTTTTCGAGCCTCCGAACTCCTGCATGACAAGTATCTCGCAGTTCGGCTGTTCTTTCTTTATTTCCTCATAGAGCGCGTGCGGCCTGATTTCTTC
>JAFOKI010000083.1 GCA_017419895.1 Eubacterium sp.
CAAGATAGACGGAACCGATAAAGTACTGACAGTATTCACGACCCGTGTGGATACTTTGTTTGGCGCGACATACATGGTAATGGCACCCGAACATCCGTACGTAGCTGAACTCGTCAAGGGAACTCCGGAAGAAGCAGCAGTCAATGCTTACGTTGAGCAGGTTATGCATGTAAACGACATTGAACGTACATCCACGACCCGCGAAAAGACAGGTGTGTTTATCGGAAAATATGCCGTGAATCCGGTAAACGGAAAACTCATACCCATATATATTTCGGACTACGTACTCATGGGTTACGGTACCGGAGCCATCATGGCGGTACCTGCACACGACCAGAGAGACTTTGAGTTCGCTGAGAAGTTCGGCCTCGAAATCATTCCGGTAGTTGATACGGACGATCCGGAAATTGACGTGCATAATCTTACGCAGGCTTTCGCGGCAGAAGGTACAATGATCAATTCCGAGCAATTTAACGGAATGAACAACCGCGAAGCTATCGAGAAGATGATAGACTGGCTCGCTGAACGCGGAATCGGCGAAAAAACAATAAACTATAAACTCCGCGACTGGCTCATTTCCCGCCAGAGATATTGGGGAACACCGATACCGATGATCTACTGCGACGACTGCGGATGGGTTCCGGAAAAGGATGAAAATCTTCCGGTTCTTCTCCCGACAGACGTTGAGTTTACCGGAAAGGGTGAATCTCCGATCACGACTTCAAAATCGTTCATCGAGTGCGAATGCCCGAGATGCGGAAAGAAGGCGAGAAGGGAAGTTGACACGATGGATACATTCCTCGATTCATCATGGTATTTCCTGAGATACTGCGATCCCAGGAACGAGGAAAAAGTATTTGACAAAGAAAAGGTCGACTATTGGATGAATGTTGACCAGTATATAGGAGGCGTAGAACACGCGATACTTCACCTGATGTACGCGAGATTCTTTATGATGGTCCTCCACGATCTCGGACTTACGAGCCAGGATGAACCGTTCAGGAACCTTCTGACTCAGGGAATGGTGCTTAAGGACGGAACCAAAATGAGTAAATCCGTAGGCAACGTCGTAAGCCCGGAAGAGATCATAAACAGATTCGGAGCAGACACGGCAAGACTGTTCATACTTTTCGCGGCACCACCGGAGAAGGAACTCGAATGGTCTGACGCGGGAGTAGAAGGAAGCTACAGATTCCTTAACCGCGTATGGCGTCTGGTTTACGAATACATTACCAAATATGGCGATAAGTCCGCTCAGCCGACGGAACCGGCAGAAGCGGACAAAGAACTGAATTATATATTAAACAGGACGATAAAGCGTGTCACGGACGACATATCGGATCGTTTCAATTTCAATACGGCGATCAGCGCAATTATGGAGCTCGTGAACGGACTTTACAAGTACAAAGAACGCGATGACGTAAACGCAGAACTTCTCGGAACAGCTGTGAACGACCTCGTAATACTTCTGTCGCCGTTCTGTCCGCATATCGCGGAAGAACTCTGGCAGGAACTCGGTCACAGCGAAGATCTGGTCCATCAGGCATGGCCGGTTTACGACGAGAGCGCTCTTGTAAAAGACGAGATTGAAGTAATCGTTCAGATCAACGGAAAACTGAAGGGGAAATTGAAAGTCGCGCAGGGACTGTCGAGAGAAGACCTTGAACAGGCAGTACGCGCAAACGAGGATATAAAAGCCCTTATAGAAGGTCAGAACGTCGTCAAAACTATAGCCGTGCCCGGCAAACTCGTCAACTTTGTCGTCCGTTAGAGAGGAAACGGAAGGATAGTGAGTACAGAAAAGAAAAATACCAAAAGGCCGGACAGAGATGCCCGGCCGGTTTCGGGTAGAAAGACTTCCACGAAAAGCAGTTCCGGAAGGATCGGCATAGTCAATGAACAGACTGAAAGACTGGGGAAAGAGCTCGGCCTTGTTGCACGTATACCGCCCAAGCGCGAGCCGTATATACCCTTGTCAGTAAAGAAGAAGGCTGCTGCCGCTGCCGCGAAGTCTGACAGTACAAAGACAAAGATTGAAAAATCAACAAAAGCAGTTGTCAGGAAGACTGGAAAAACAAAAACTGCAGAACCTGTCAAGGTATCAAAAACTGCTAAACCGAAAACACCGGTAATACCCAAACCGCAAAAAACCGAACCTGTAATTGGACGCAAAACCGAAAAACAGCCAATAGAACGGAAAAAAATAGAGAATCTCAAGATCATACCTATAGGCGGTCTTGATGAGATCGGAAAGAACCTGACGATTCTTGAATATGAGGATCAGATACTTGTTATTGACTGCGGTATGTCGTTCCCTGAAGATGAGATGTTTGGTATCGATTTGGTAATACCGGATCTGACTTATCTCATCACGAACGCGAAAAAAATCAAGGGCGTGATCATAACCCACGGTCATGAAGACCACATAGGCGGGATCCCGTATCTGCTCAAGCAAATAGATGTTCCAATCTATGGTACAGCGCTTTCGCTTGGCCTGATCAAGAACAAACTTGAAGAGAATGGTCTGAAAGGCAAACTTCATCAGATAAAAGCAGGAGATGTCTTCAGACTCGGATCGTTCGAAATCGAAGCATACAGAACAACTCATTCGATCGCGGACGCGCTTTGTTATTGTGTGAAAACACCAGCGGCGACACTGTTCCACACTGGCGATTTCAAGATCGATTACACTCCGGTAGACGGTGAACCGATAGATTTCGCGGCGCTCGCAAGGGTCGGTGAGCGCGGAGTTGACATACTTCTTGCCGACAGCACCAATGCCACGAGGGAAGGATATACACCGTCTGAACGTCTTGTCGGTGAGACTCTTGACGACATTTTCAGAGATGTCAGAAACCGCATTATCATAGCAACATTCTCATCGAATGTACATCGTGTACAGAAAATAATCGATCTTTCCATTAAGTTCGGGAGAAAAATCGCTATATCCGGACGCAGCATGGAAAAAGTCGTTAAGCTGGCATCCGATCTCGGTTACTTGAAATTCCCCGGGAATTCTTACGTAGAGCTTTCTGAGATCAAGAATATCCCGGATGATGAACTTACGATAATCACCACGGGAAGCCAGGGTGAGCCGATGTCTGCCCTTGCCAGGATGTC
>JAFOKI010000009.1 GCA_017419895.1 Eubacterium sp.
GCATCAAGAAAGGCACCTGCAAAGTATATGCGTACGCTCAGAACGGAGTATGCGCAGTGATAAAAGTAACAGTGAAGTAACGCAGTGTTTGCGCGATTATAGCTGTTCAGAAAATCTCAGAAAATAGAAAAAGTCGGAATCATTTTCAACGATCCTGGCAGTTGCTGCTGCCTTGTCGAATCGGTCGCTGACACCTAAGCGCGATAATCGTTGAAAATGGTTCCGACTTTTCGCAAATCTAGGCAGAAGTCTGAAACAATCCTGTCAAAACCGGCTTTTGCTGGCAATTTCCGGCAGCGCTATTTTTTAGCAATATTCCACACCCTACGACAAACCGAAATATAGTATAATATGACAAAGATGCATCGGTGCATATTCTGAAATGTGCCGGTAAGTGGATATTGAGAGGATATTATGATTAGAATTCGGAGAATTGCACATATATTGGTCATAACCACGGTCTTGATACTGCTGGCAATACTTATGGCAGCAGAATCACATGCGGTCCCCGCAGCGCCCGGATCAGACGCAAAAGGAGCAGAGCGCGGATGTAGATCGCAAGTTTTTCCGACTGTCACACTTAGCGACCTCAGAAAGACACCGAGCGGCCCGACGAACAGAAAGAATGTCAACGGGCTGAAATCGGTAACTGAAGATATACCTACGGTAATAATCGTTGTCGGATTCGAAAACATGCCGTATGACAACACCTTCAACTGGTCCGGTGAGATTTTCAGCGGAACCAGATCGCTGAGCAAATATTACAGCGACATGTCGCTCGGACAGTTCACGTTCACACCGGTCATTGAGTCGAGCAAATACGGGACGGACGGCAACACAAATACCAAAGACGCGGCTAATGACGGGATAATCCATGTCAAGCTTTCAACGAATCATGACGAATGGACGACCAGCTATGATTTTCCGGAAAGCTATCCGTATGACAAGTCGGAGATGGAAGCGCTTTCGGCAGCCATTTCGGCGGCTTCGGCATACATGGATTTCTCGGCATACGATTCGAATAATGACGGGAAAATAGACAACAGCGAGCTGGCGGTAGGCTTTGTTGTCGCGGGATACGAAGCCGCGACAGGCAATATCTCGGGACGCGAAAATCTTTCGCTCTGGTCACACGCGTGGTCGTTCAGCGAGGCTGCTTCCATTTACGGAAGTTCCTATGTTATGCCCGCTGTACCGACAGCTGACGGAGTTAAAGTCGACGGGTTCATAGCGATCTCCGAGCTTTCATATAACTATAATCATGAGGCGTTCGACCAGGCGCCTATCTCAATCCTCGCGCATGAGCTCGGCCACTACATCGGCCTTCCCGACCTTTACGACACGACGGGCATCAATCACAACCCATGGTCAGGCTACACACCCGGTTACCTCAGTCTGATGGACGACGGGGCATACGGTTATGACGAAAATGGGTATTATTCGCCTTATTCCCTCGATATCTGGAGCAGGATCCACCTTGGCTGGATCACACCGCAGGTCGTGAGCGACCCTGCAGACGAAACGCAGGTCTCGATCGCCGGCAGTATGTCTACAGGCACCGGAACAAAGGCGCTCAAGATCACCACAGACCGCGAAAATGAGTACTACCTCGCTGAAAACCGAAGGTTCACCGGATGGGATGTCAGGCTCGGCGGAGAGTACGGCGGCTGCAGCGACGGGATCGTGCTTTGGCATATAGATGATGACATTTATGATCAGTATTGCGACTATAATTCGGTGAATGACTCTGATCATCACCCGGCCGTGACGCCTTTGTATCTGGAATACAACAACGGAAAATACGAGCCTATCGGTACCGAACTGTCAGACAAAGTATTTTTCAGCCGCGATACGTACAGCGAGCCTCTTTATCTGCCGCTCTATTCCGGCGATTCCAAGTATGACTTGCCTGAGTACAGAACGGACGCGTCTTGCCTGCGCCTCAATTTCCCGAGCGCTAGCAGCGCCTCAATGAATATTAAATTCACCCACTCGCACGTCTGGGACGCCGGTGAGATCACAAAAGAACCGACCTCGACAACGCCGGGCGAGATCACTTACACATGCGTTTACTGCGATGCGACACGTACCGAAGAAATCGATAAACTCCCGCCGAGGGCCACGATCCGCTGGTCTTCGGTCGACGGTGTAGATGTCGTAAGTCCGCTAAGTATAACAGTTACGGACGGCATGACAGTGGAGAATCTTATATATGATAACAGCACGCTGATCTATGCCCATTTCAGTAAGCCCGGGTACCAGCTCTGGGATCTCAAACTGAAACCGCTCACCTCTTACGCAAGCACCGAAGCATACAATAGTGATAATTCCCTCACCACCACAACTCCCGTCACAGACGGTATGACGATCTATCTGATCATGCGGAAAGAAATCGCGGGCGAGATCGAAATCACTGTGAAAGCTCCGGTATGCGGAGTTTCTACCACCACGCCCCAGGGCAGTTCCTCGTGGGACTGGGACAAACAGACTAACCATCCGGTGCTGACGTACTCCGGCACTTACAAATCTGCAGTCGATCCGGCTAGAGCTCTAGTAGTCTGGCTGAATTCATATTCCAACTATGACTTTTCACCGTTCATCGGTAAGTTCAACGGCGGCTCGGAGTATGCCATGGCATTCGATCTTTCCTTCATGCCCGGTTATTTCGCGACAGACAGGACATCCGTCAAACTGACCGGCGCAACCGAACTCAGCTTTGAATACGACGATGAAGACGGGGATTACATATTTGTCATAGCTAAAACAAAGGCAGAACATAACTGGGATGCCGGTAAAGTAACAAAGCCCGCAACCGCGACCGCGGCAGGCGTCAGGACATTTACCTGCAAAGCCTGCGGAGCTACAAAAACTTCGGCGATTCCCAAGCTCGATCCCGCATCACAGATGGGTACCGACGGCACACCTGTCGGCCCGGGAGCCTCTGCCGAAGCCGCAGAGGCAGCAATAACCGGCGCTGCTTCCGACGAGGGGCCGGCGGGAACACAGTTCGGCAGCCTGCGGCTCAAGGCCTCCAAAGTCACCAAATCAAGCATCAAACTTACCTGGAAGAAGGTCTCTGGAGCCAAGAAATACGTCCTCTACGCCAACAAATGCGGAAAGGGCAAGAAATACAAGAAACTTGCCACCTATACCAAGACTTCCGTAACCATCAAAAAAGTCGCCGGAGCCAAGCTCAAGAAAGGCACCTATTACAAGTTCATGCTTGTCGCTCTTAATGGCAGCGGTAATGTCATCTCGACCTCCAAGACCGTCCACGCCGGAACCTCCGGCGGAAAAGCCGGCAACCCGACAAAGGTCACGACAAAAGCCAAAAAGAACAAAGTGACCGTCAAAGTCAAGAAGACCTTCAAACTTGCAGCAAAACAGGCAGGCAAGAACGTTAAGAAGCACCGCGTGATCAAGTACGAATCCTCGAATAAAGCTGTCGCTACGGTCAGCGCAAAAGGCGTGATCAAAGGCGTCAAGAAAGGCAAGTGCAAAGTATACGCTTACGCGCAGAACGGAGTCTGCGCAGTTATCACGGTGACCGTGAAATAACTGCAATCAGACACCTATCACCACCATAAGGCACGCATCCGGCAATCACCCCTAACAAAAAGACCCCCGCCGCGACTATTCGCAGCGAGGGCCTCTTTCTACCCGGAAACCGGGATTTACGCTATTCTGTTACTGCTGATTATTTGACTGTTACGCTTACAGCCTTCTTCACACCATCTATCGATACAACGTAGATCTTGCACTTACCCTTCGCAACCGCGGTGATCTTGCCCTTCGCGGATACTTTCGCGATGGTAGGATCGCTCGAGAGATAGCGGAATGTGGCGTTAACGTGATGAGCCGGGAGAGCCTTTTTCTTAGCATTGATTTTCTTGATCTTAGCCTTGATCTTGGACGTCGGGTCGGACTCGGGGGTCAAAGTGACGGTTTCACCTGCCTCCGCTGTCCCCTTATCATCATCTCATTCCTGTTTCAAAACGGGGAACTTCTATCCATTATTCAATCGCATTTATGCGATAATAAACAATCTGACTAAGTATAACCAGCATTGTCCAGCGGATGTCCAACAGAAAAATTCTGCTTGCGGCAGCAATCATTGTTTTTATTTGCGTACAAAGCCTTGGATGGTCGTGTTTCCAAATATCCCGGGCTCCACGTATCAGCCGTCGTTTTCAGGCATTTCCCGTTCCAGTGTTTTCATCATCGCGGTGTAATTGATGTCAAAAGCCGACCTCGGCCACCCGCCATACTCCTCCGGCCGCCAGAAATGCGCAGCCAGAAGATCGAGCCTTTCCTGCGGCTCTTCACATCTCGCCATCACATCATACATGAACGCGACCGAATCTCGGAGACCGTTCTCGAACCGTGCCCAGAATTCCGGACCGGGCGACTTTGTTACGCCGTTATGAAGCACGCAGACACGGTCCGCACCGAGGGCTTTGCTCTTATTCAGACTTTCCTCACAGTCCGAAGCGCTCACAAGATACTGCGGGCAGTACGATCCGTCGAGGTTAAGGAATCCCATCGACTCGGACGTTACCAGTATCGAACCGTCTATGTAGTAAGAAGTCGAGTCCTTCGTGTGGCCCGGCGTTGCGATCACGTTAACCGATGTGCCGCTGATGTCCACCGTTTCTCCGTCGGCAACCGTCCGGTCCGCTTCCAGGAGCGAGACATCGTAATCCTCAAGCTGAGCGCCAACGCTCCGCGCCGCGTCTTCCGACAATTCCCGGATCAAAGCTCTCGCCTTTTCCTTCTTCAGGATCTCCGCCGCGCGTCCACTCGCGATGACTTCCATGTCAGGCCATTTCTCTTTAAAATACGGGAGCGCGCCGGCGTGGTCGTAGTGCGAATGTGTAAGAAGCATCGCGTCTGGTTCTCGCCCTCCGATCACTTCTATTATCTCTTCCATCGTCTTCCCAGCGCGCCAGGCCATGCCCGGATCTGTCAGTATGAACGGGCCGGCAGGTTCACCGTATATCACAAACGTTGGCGTCTGGTCTTTGCTTCCTATGTGTATCGCTTTCAGCATTTTACTCTCCGTTTTCCGGGCAGCCAGATTGCAGCACGCTGCTCCGCCTCTACTTTACCAAAAAAGCGCATCGATAATCAATGGCGTGGTCTCTACGCGGCATGTATTACTAATATTGTTAGTATATTACAGGCATTCCTCAGATTTTGCCTCGTTTTGCATAAAATCGGAACGAATTCCAACGTTTTTAGGCCCTACCTGCCATGTAATTTCTTTGACAAAGCTTTTAGAGCTGCGAATCGTTGAAATTTGTCCCGACTTTTTTGTTTTTTCGAGATTGTCTGAACCGGGTTCCGGCAAGCAGCTATAACAGCACCACGCTCCAAAGTTGCCGGTGGTTTGCGACGTGCCGGTATTCTTTTCCGCCCGCAAATGATATATAATTAAGAGTAAGGCTTTATTATGATATGTCTCATTAATGAGAAAGGAAAGAATATGGAAACCCGCGGAAACATTAAAGCGCATCGCTTATTCGCGCTGATTCTGGCCGTGATGATGATTTTCACCATGATGCCGATGACCGGGCTGACAAAGGCCTACGCAGACAGCAGCTATCCCAACTGCACGATCTGGCTGGGAGGCGGTATCACCGAGGGCACCCCGATCAAATACGGCACAGTCGCGGTGACCGTCAGATCGACTCAGAGAACTTATACAAGCAGCAGAGATACAAGAGTTTCCGTTGATGTCAATTTGTTCAGTTTTCTCGATATCAAACTCACTCCCGATGCGGGTTTTACTTCCGATTCACTTGGCCTTACAGGGTTCAGGATCAACGGCGACTCTTACCAGGAAGTCGGCATAGGTGCGAGCGGCGGAGCCGGCGGTAAATACGAATTGTCGGTCCCGGAGCGTCCGCCGAGGCAGCCGAAAAAGCGATCATAAACGCAAACTCGGATGAAGGTCCCGCCGGAACCAAGTTCGGTCCGCTGCAGCTGAAAGCCTCCAAGGTGAAAAAGGCCAGCATCAAACTTTCCTGGAAGAAACCCGCAGGCGCCGCAAAATTCGTCATATACGCGAACGCTTGCGGAAAGGGCAAGAAATATCAGAAACTCGCGACAACGATCGGAAAATCCAAAACGATCAAGAAAGTCGCAGGCGCGAAACTCAAGAACGGCAAATACTACAAGTTCCTCCTGGTCGCGCTCGACGCTAATAACAAAGTCGTCTCGACATCCAAGACAGTCCATGTCGCGACCGCCGGTGGAAAAGTCGGAAACAACAAAGCTGTCACGACCAAAGCCAAAAAGAACAAAGTAACGATCAAGGTCGGGAAAACATTCAAACTCGCGGCCAAGACCGTACCCGCGAGCAAGAAACTCAAAGTCAAGAAGCACCGCAATGTCATGTATGAGACATCAAACAAAGCCATTGCGACCGTCAGCAAGAAAGGCGTGATCAAGGGTGTGAAGAAAGGTACATGCTTTGTTTACGCCTACGCCCAGAACGGCGTGTTCAAGAAGATAAAGGTAACAGTGAAATAATATGGCAAGCAGAAAAGAAAAAGACAAGAGACCGCTCGAGGCCTCGGATATAGTATGGGCTGTGATCGGGCTTGCCGTGATGGGCGGCCTCGCCTACTGGTACATGCCCGCGTTCCCGGTCGTACTGTTCGGGCTGTTTGCCGCGGCCCTTGTCGCCGATATTTATCTGGTGCGGGAGAATAACGAGGGTAAAAAGCGCGAGCTTTGGACGAGCTGGATGATCACGCTCGGCACGGTACTTGGTTTCTGCATCCTTCAGGCAAAAGCCGTGCTTCCTGCTGACCCGTTTATGGCAAGAATTTTCAGGTTGGTCCCGGCGATATTCTTTGTCGCTATGCTGTTCACGGTACACCGCGCCAACAACTCGCCCGAGAACGGCCTTGGCTTTGTCGGCATGGGACTCCTCGTCATATCCTGGTTCACCAACACTTACGCGTCACACTCGTTCTTCCACGATCTGTTCTGCCTGGTCAACGATGCGATAATGCTGGTGCTTCTGATACATGCCATTTCCTTCCTGATTCAGGCATTCAAAAGACATAAACCGTCCGCAGTCATGTTCCCAGTGATCTGTTTCGCGGTCTACTATATTTCAAAGCCACTTACCGGGTTTTACGGCTACGAAGTCGCTAAAAATCTGTTTCTGAAATTGATACACATGCAATAACAAAGCCGCGCCGCGATTGAAAGGAAAAAGAATGAAAATTACCTGTATCGGTGAGATTCTCATAGATCTTACCCAAACCGGAACCGACGAGAATGGTATTCCCATATTCAAAGCTAACCCGGGCGGCGCACCTGCGAACGTCGCAGTCTGCGCTTCCCGTCTTGGAGCGGACACGGCCTTTATCGGCTGCGTCGGACGGGATCAGTTTGGAGATCAGTTGAAATCGGTACTGATCGACAACCGGGTAGATGCGGACACGCTCATGACTACAGACCAGGCTTCCACAACTATCGCGCTCGTTACCGTTGATGAAAACGGAGAGAGAAGTTTCACTTTTCTCAGAAAACCGGGAGCGGACACGCTGATCGAACCGGGGAAAGCAGCCGCGGCAGCGGTGCAGGCAGATATTCTTCATTTCGGAAGTGTGAGCCTGACCGACACCACTTGTAGAGATACAATCATGGCTGCGGTCAGATCAGCAAAAGAAAGCGGCACAGCGATCACATACGACCCGAACTACCGGGCAGCGCTTTGGCCAAACGAAGAATACGCGATCAAAACCATGCGCATGCCCCTTCCCTACTGCGACATAGTTAAGATCAGTGATGAAGAAACGGAACTGATGACCGGTTACAAAAATCCCCGCGCAGCTGCGGCTGAACTGATCCGCATAATGCGGAACGGAGCCGATTCACCAAAACTCGTCCTGGTCACACTCGGTGCGGAAGGCGCGCTTTGGAGATATGGTGACCGGGAAGGAACCGTCCCCGGCATTAGTGTGAAAATCGCCGACACGAACGGCGCGGGTGATACTTTCTTCGGCGCAGTCCTGTCGAAAATCGCCGCAAGAGGCGGTCTTGCGGACATGACCGATGACGAAATAGATTCCATAGTGCGGTTCGCAAACAAGGCCGCGTCAGTCACGATAAGCAGACCCGGCGCGATACCCGCAATGCCCACTCTCGCTGACCTTGAAGTATAGCCGGTTCCGGACAAAATCCCTGAATAATGAGGAATGCCGGACTATTCCCAATCAATAATAGATAGAATATCTGAGGGATGAGAAATGACTGAATTCAACGTAAGATTCGACAAACACCGCGACGAGCTCGAATGGCTTTACAGAGAACTTTACCATAATGACTCGCAAGCCTGGGAGTACTTTGTCGGAATGATCAGGCGCGCATGGGAAGCGAGGCCGGAGGCTTTGAAAAAACTCGACCTCGAGCGCGAAAAGGACCCGTACTGGTACAAGCGCCGCGAAATCACGGGCATGCTCATGTACGCCGACATGTTCGCGGGAACGCTAAGGGGCGTGAGCGAAAAGCTCAACTATATCACAGACTGTGGAGTGAATTATCTTCACCTGATGCCTCTTCTCGACTCACCGGAAGACCGAAGCGACGGCGGCTACGCGGTCAGCGACTTCCGGAAAGTCCGCCCCGACCTCGGTGACACCGACGATCTCGCGGAACTTGCCGAAAAATGCCACGAACGGGGAATTTGTCTTTGTCTGGATTTCGTGATGAACCACACGAGCGAAGACCACGCCTGGGCGCTTCGCGCGAAAGCCGGTGAAAAAGAATACCAGGACCGCTATTTCTTCTACGACAATTGGGATATCCCCCGCGAATTCGAACGGACCGTCCCGCAGGTCTTCCCGACTACCGCGCCAGGTAATTTCACATGGTGCGAGCAGGCAGGAAAAGTCGTGATGACCACTTTTTACCCATTCCAATGGGACCTGAACTACGCGAATCCCACTGTCTTTAA
>JAFOKI010000084.1 GCA_017419895.1 Eubacterium sp.
CCTTATTGAAACAAATCACCTTATAAACACAGTATACAACAGATCGACCGCAAACAACACGATCAATCCCAAAGCTATTTTTTTGCGTCGATCATCCGGCAACGTATCCGTCATCTTCTCAAACAAAGGCTGAAGCACATATATAAACAGCACACCCCCGAGACCGAACCTGACTGACGGCGACAAAGCGATCCTCGCCTGGAAATTGATTTTGTAGTCCGCGTATGTCTGCCACGGCCACGAGCCCGTGATCGCTTCAAGCGCGTACGATGTCCCGAGCTCTATCGCGGTCGCAATGAGCATGCACAGAAGAAACACGACTGGGATGAGCGGAAGCCGCTTCTTGAGCGGTTTTCCCTTAAGCAGCGGATACACGAGAAGTATGAAAGCAAGCGCCCCGAATCCGTATACCGGGCAGTAAGGCCCGAACAGTACGCCCCTGTTTGTGAAACCCCATCTGTAAACTACAACTTCCAGGAAAACTTCGTACAGCCATCCGAAAACGGAATACAGTGTGAACCATATAACCAGTTCATCGATCTTAAGTTTAGTCTTCTCCATGATGTCCTCCTGTCCTGTTCCGTATCCGGGATGGATCCCGCAATCGTTCCATCCTTTAAGATTTTTTCAGTCTGTTCAGTTTCCAAAGAACAGCACTGATCCCGAATGTAACAATAAGCATAACGGGAACAACAATAACGGCGCTTTTTATACCGCCAATGAAAAACCCATACCAATCATAACCTTTAGCTATTTCTCCATTCTCCGAATGCGACACTGCAGAAGCCATATAATATACCGCATAGATCAGCATTGGTACGATCCCGGTAAAAGTGTGTTTAAACGCGATCTTGTCCGTTTTTTCATACCGGACAAACGAAATTATACTCAAAACCGGGTTCAGCAGATGCAGAAGAAAGTTGCTGTGCGAGAACAAAGATAAATAGCCATATACCGGTCCCATCGTAGGTGTAAGGAAAAAAACTGTCACGAGCATCGTCAACGTGACGCCGACCGTTCCAACCAGCTTGAAAACAAAGCATGATTGAGACACTTCGCGCTTTTCCCCTTTAAGTACTTTATGCTCGTCAACAGCCATCACAAGCGCGGCGATCCCCATCAATATGTTTGAATCCACCGTGAAATACCTGAGCGCATACAGCCTTGACGCAGCCAGGATACCCGAATTGATTCCGCTGAACATCCAGCAGATTGCAAATACCTCCAATATGAAAATCAGGACATTCATTCTAAATGCCGTTTTGATTTTTACCATCATCGTGAACCATATTTCGCTGTTCTCTATTACCTTGAGATTTGTGCCGGACGATCCGTGAAACGCATCGCCCATGAAGCAAACAGCGAATCAGAAATTACGTTCGCCTATATTTATATTTTACCATATAACTCCCATGTTTAATATTGGGTCATCAACGCTTTCCCGGCCTAAGCGCTTTACCGCAGAATGAAATGGCGGACAGCTTGTTATCATTCAATGAAAAACATGCGCTCCCGGTAACAGCTAATCGGGAGCGCATGTTTCTGTTTCTTTGGTATTACAAGCTTTGTTATTTAGAGATCAACGATAGCATGCTGCTCTTCTTTTATTCCGTGTCTCTCGGCATATCCGGTAAGGATCAGTGTCAGCGCGCCGTCTCCTGTAACGTTGCAGGCTGTGCCGAAGCTGTCCTGCAGCGCGAATATCGCAAGCATAAGAGCCGTTCCGTCAGCATCGAATCCAAGGATCCCGGTGATCAGTCCGAGAGAAGCCATCACCGTTCCTCCCGGTACACCCGGAGCTCCGATCGCGAATATTCCGAGCAGGAAGCAGAACAGTATCATCGTTCCTGCCGGCGGGAGCTGCCCGTAAAGTACTTTTGAAATCGTCATAACAAAGAACACTTCCGTAAGCACCGAGCCGCAAAGATGGATATTCGCAAACAGCGGGATCCCGAAGTCCACCAGGTCTTTTCTGAGATTCGTGCTTTTTCTCGCGCATTCCAGCGCTACCGCAAGCGTCGCCGCGGATGACATCGTTCCCACAGCAGTGAGATACGCGGGTCCGTAGTGTTTGATGACTTCTATGCCCGAACGATGCGAATAAGCGGAAGCTGTTCCATAGAGGACCGTAAGCCAGATGTAATGTCCGAGCATCACGATCAGTATGACGAGCAGGAACACCGGAAGCTGTCCGGTTATGGAACCTTCCCACGAAAGACCGCAGAATGTCGCAGCGATGAAAATCGGAAGGATCGGTATTATGAGCTTTTTAACGATCTCAAGGACGATATTCTGGAACTCATGCAGGAGGCGCGTTACTGTTTTAGCCTTTGTCCATACTGCGGCAAGTCCTATCAGAGTTGAGAATACCAGCGCCGACATTACCGGCATCACCTGCGGGATATCGAGCTGGAAAGCTACCGCAGGCAGTTCCCTCAATCCTTCAGGATCGGTAACGATATTGAGATGCGGAATGATCGAGTATCCTGCGGCAGTCGACATGAAAGCCGCCAATATACTCGAAACATAGGCAATCACGACCGCCACCACAAGCATCCGCGTCGCATTGTTGCCCAGTTTGGTTATTGACGGCGCAATGAAACCTATGATGATCAGCGGCACACAGAATGTGATGAGCTGACCCAGGATATATTTAATCGTGACGACCACGACCATGGCTCCTTCCGGTAAAACAAAGCCGGCCAAAATTCCAATTACGATACCCAGCAGAAGCCTTGCCGGGAGACTCTTAAAAATCTTCACGTCTTTTCACTATTCTCCTTCCGATCCACTTAATGCTTTTTTACGGTCACTTTGACCTTTTTGAAAGTATTATATCACGTAAAGTATACAAAAACTAGCCTTCCGGGACATTGCTCATCAAGCTGACGGATGATATAATAAGAACAAATGTTCGTGATATGATATGCCGCAGCTTACACAGGAAGGCAATCTGCCTTCCCACAACCGGAAAGGAAACGTTATGCTCACAAAACCTCAAATACTTCATGAAACCAGGAACGGCATCGCCCGCTATCCGATAGAAGACGCGATGCTGAAAAACAGAACAGTCGTGCTGATGGGTCCCGTTGACGAACAGTGCGTCGACTCACTGATCTGCCAGCTTCTTTATCTTGAGGACAAAGCCCCCGGTAAAGAAATCAGGATCCTCATCAACAGCGGCGGCGGAGAAGTCGGCCGCGGGCTGGCTTTGTATGATGTGATGCAGTCGATAACCAGCCCGATTCACACGGTCTGCATAGGCACAGCCGCAAGCATGGCCGCCGTGCTTTTCGCGGCGGGCGACAAACGCGAACTGTACCCGCACAGTAAAATAATGATACATGACCCGTCGATAGCGGGGACTTTGTTCAGCAAGGCGCTCGAGCTCAAAAACATCAGTGACAACCTGCTTACCGTCAGGCAGTCTCTCGCCGAGATACTCGCGAAACACACGGGCCAGAGCATCGAGACCATCCTTGAAAAAACCAACGTCGATTCATATTTTGACGCCGAAAGCGCTGTCAGGTTCGGACTCGCGGACAGCATCATAGGCGCCTGTGAAAAGAGGTGTTAGGCTATGGCAAAACAGAAAAAAAGATTCGCATCCTTAAGAAA
>JAFOKI010000085.1 GCA_017419895.1 Eubacterium sp.
CCCCGTAATTCCCGAAACCCGAATGGTTACCGCCATTAATCACGAATTCCTCGCTTTCAGGCGGCCAGTTCTTTTTGTGCTTTTCGTATTCATTCAATTCGAGGACTTCGTCCGCGTCGCCGTATATAGAACAAAGCCTGACGTTCCCTGGTATCTCTTTCGATGGATAAGCAGCAAGCAGTATAAGGCTTTTTATATCATCGGGGTGTTCGGCCGCAATTCCTGCAGCCGCTGTGCCGCCAAGCGAATGTCCTGAAACAGACCATTCATCATACTCAAACTCATCCATGATCTCCGCTGCAGCCCCGGTGCCTAAAATAGCCATATTGAGCGGCGGATCCACCAGAAAAGCATCGATCCCCTTCCCCGCAAGCTGCTTCATCAGCGGCGCGTAGCTTTCGCATTCGACTTTTGCCCCCGGAAAGAATATCACCGCGTATTTTTCACCGCTGCCGTCGAAGAACCAGCCTGAATCCAGCTTTGTTACTGCAACGCCGTCTTCGGATAAAAGCGCTTTCCGCGCATCATCATCAGCATGGTAATAGCCTGAAAAGTATCCAAAAAACACAACTGAGACAAGCACGACAAAAGAACATATAAACCAAACGGATCTTTGTCCGCGCCCCATCGGAGGTTTGCCATGCCGTTTTCTGAAACCGTCTGCCATGGCTGATAGTTCAACGCTGATAATAACGATCGCGGCAAACACCGCGATCGTGATAATGATGTATTTCATATTCTGCTGTGCTTATACCTGCAAGTTTGTCGTACTACTTCTTGTTATTATCATACTCCTAGGAGCTCACTGAAGCCTTTCAGCGCGCCGTCAGTATCATGCGCAAGTACGCGTTTTGCAAGCACCTTTCCAAGCTGGACGCCTTCCTGGTCGAAACTGTTCACGTTCCACAGGAATCCCTGGAACATGATCTTGTTCTCGTAGTGTGACAGCAGTGCTCCGCAGGCTTCCGGCGTAAGCTGTTCGCCCACGATCACGCTGGAAGGACGATTGCCTTCAAATCTCTTGTTCGGATTTTCATCATCTTTGCCGCAGGCAAGCGCTACCATCTGCGCGGCCAGATTAGCATTAAGCTTGGTTTGGCTCGTGCTGCCTTCCACTTCCACATCGATATTATACTGGCTATCTTTAAATCCGATGAACTGGAGCGGGATGATATCCGTTCCCTGGTGGAGAAGCTGATAGAATGAATGCTGGCCGTTCGTTCCCGGCTCTCCGAAGAACGCGGCACCCGTCTTGTAATTGATTTCTTCTCCAAAACGGTTAACGGATTTACCGTTGGATTCCATGTCTACCTGCTGGAGATGTGCCGGGAAACGGCTCAGAGCCTGTGAATATGGGAGAAGCGCCGTGATCGGATATCCCATAATATTGCGCTCGTAAACGCCGATCAGGGCATCGAGCATCGCCGGGTTTTTCTTAGGATCGGCGCATGCGGAGAGTTTGTCCTCTGCAGCCATGCCATCCAGGAACCGCGCGAACACTTCAGGCCCGAATGCCAGGGACAAAACCGCGCCTCCTACCGCGGAGGACGAGGAATACCTTCCGCCGATATAGTCATCCATGAAGAAAGCCGCAAGATAATCGCTGTTTTTCGCCATGGGTGAAGTCTCACTGGTCACAGCCAGCATATGCTTTGACGCGTCAAGGCCTTCCTTCTCAATTGCGTTCTTAACAAACAATTCATTCGTCAGAGTCTCAAGTGTCGTGCCGGATTTTGATACAACAATGAACAGTGAATGCGCTATATCGATACTTTCAAGCACGCATGCCGCATCGTCCGGGTCAACGTTACTGATAAATTCAGCGCGCATCTTGAGCATGCCGTTTGCCGCAGCCCAGTTTTTCAGAGCCAGATAAATAGCACGGGGACCAAGATCGCTTCCGCCAATTCCGATCTGGACGACAGTAGTGAATTTTTCACCGTTTTCGTTCACGATCTCACCGGCGTGGACCTTACCCGCAAATTCAGCGATGCGTTCCTGTTGCTTTTTGTAGAACTCGCCTTTGTTCACGCCATCGGCAATGACATCATTACCGAGCTGACCTCTTGTAAGATGATGCAATACAAGGCGTTTCTCTCCGGTGTTTATCACAGCGCCGTTATACAGTTCTTCGAACTTCTGCGCAAGCTGCGCTTCATCCGCAAGGTCCGCAAGTTTTTCGATGATATCATCATTTACTTCTTTCGCAGCAAAGTTATATGCCAGGCCGTCAGCCATAGGCACGCAGTATTTCGACACGCGCTCCGCTCCGCTCTCACCGGACATTACAGCCGCGAGGTCGACTTTACCCTTTGTTTCGAAGAGATTTTGATACGCTTTGTATGTATCTAGATTTTTCCACTCTACCATATTTCTGCCTCCTCATAGTATTTCTTTAGGTAATAAGTATATTATATTGCGGAAATGTTTTCCGATTCCAAACATCTGCTGTGCTAGTCCTTCAAGACCTCGCTTGTCAGTTCCTGACCTCCCGGAGCTATACACGGTATGCTTCTTCCGAGAACTTTGACATCCTTGAAGAAGCCTTCGTCAAGCATAAGACGGTGTCCCTTCTCGCTCATCATGACGGCAGTTCCATCAGACATGAAAGTGCACGGATATGTCCTCAGCGTTCCGTATTTTTCACTGTAATACCTGATTACCGCGCCTTCTTTACCGAACTCTTTTTCATAACGGCCGGCTTTCAGCCAGTTCCTGAAATCATCTTCTCCGGCCGTGTTGTAAAGAACGTCAAGCGCCTCATATGAGAACTTGTTGTTGCCCTTGATCAGTCCCAACGCCCATGTGCCACACACCCAGATACGGACATTCCTTTTCTCCGCAGACGAAAGCAGGCTGAAAAGATCGTTCCATGTGACTACTTCCTTCCTGTTTATGCTGTACACAGAGATACAAAGCATGAAGAACGCGGCGAAATATATGAACGTGGTTATGACATAAGTGACTTTGTTGTTCAAAAGCGATATCCGAAGGAATCCGGTAATATCAGATACGTAGAACACAAAGCCCGCAAGCCAGAAGAAACGGTTCGACAGCGAGCTCGCCATAACGGCCGTTACTACCATACCGTATATTATTCCGATTATTTTAATCAGGATAGCGTCGCCGTAGATAATCATCGCCACTACCGGAATCATCGTGAATATGATAAATACGTGCCTCTGCCACCTGCGAAGATATGTGGTCTCAAGTATTGCGATCATCATGAATATATGACCGACGCCATACAGCACGCCGCCGACCGGGATAGAGAAGAATACCGCGATGTCCCCAAGCATATAAAAGAGAAGTGTCGGCAAAAGTATCATATTCCGCTTGGTCGGATAATATTTGGTCCCGAGAACAGCTCCGGCGACCCAGCAGATATCTGTTATGCCTTTCATGCAGAGCCGCGGCCAGAAATACGCCTGTTCATCCACAAAAAACAGTATCGTGTTGTTGAGTACGAAAACCAGTATGCCAAATGCAAACAGGAAAAATGCCACGCGGGCTTTGGTTCTGCTTCCGGCAAAATGGTCCGTCAATTTGTCAATGATTTTGTCCATACGCAGTTTTGTTGTATCTATTTATCTGGGATCTAAATTGATGACTTCGTAATTGCAGTGCGCGACGGTTCTGAACGGGAAATACCACCCGGCTATTCCCGATGAGACATAAAGATCCGTGCTTCCAACTTTGTAATCCCCGTATATATTGTTCACACTGAGGCGGTAAACATACTGAAGCGGGAAAAACTGCCCCGCGTGCGTGTGACCCGACAGCTGCAAATCCGCTCCGGTCGCCAGTATGTCCTCTTCCTGATAGGGCGAATGATCCACGCATACCACATAAGCGCCCTCCGGACGCGCAGGGAGATCCCGTACCGCGCAGCGCTCATCCCCCCGCGATGCGTCTTCCCTTCCAAGCACCACGAGATCGTCGGACAGCACCGCGATCTCGTCACGCAGAATGGTTATTCCGTTACTGCGTATAGTCTCTTCCAGTTCTTCCGGGGTGTACTTCGCGCCTCTGATGTAATCCGCATGGCTCTGGCGGTCGTGATTGCCGTAAATATAGTATACCGGCACTCCGAGCGAGCCGAGTTTTTCATAAGCTTCGCGCATTTCTTCCGCTGTCGAGCGGTCGTCCGTTATGTCCCCGCCGAGCAGTACGAACTCCGGCTTGAGATCCGCAATCTCACGGAGAGCCTTGTCGACCGCGGACTCGCTCTGCGCCGCGGAATAATGAAGGTCCGAGATGAAAACGAAAGTGTGCTTATCATGCAGCTTGTCCGAGGTGTAAACATGCTCTTTTGGTACTATGATCTGCATGTTTACCGTTCCGTATATAACAAAGCCGGCTGTCAGCAGTATGCTGACAAGCATCACTGCCTGGAAGCCGGGCTCGGTGCCTCTCAGGATACGGATCACCAGCGCGATCAGATCTGCTGCGGCATCACAAAGGAGTACCGCGTACAAAGCTGCCGGCAGATACCCGAGATTCCATATGAGTTTGCTGCAGAACGCCATGCAGTATAAAGCGATCCCCACAGACACGGCAGCTTTTATGATAAATCCAAGCAGATATACCAAAGCGCTTCCGCCTGTCCTGAGCGGGATCTGTACGACCTGCAAAATGACGGTTATGACCGCGACGATCACGAACCATTCTATGAAACGCAATACTGTCATAGTGCAAAATCCCTGCCGAATCTTTGATAAGCCAACGGATCACTAATTATTATATCACATTATCTTGAGTTATCGCGGTATGCTTCCGCCCTGCGAACCGTCTGATACAGGTAACGGATGACGAGCGCCGGATACTCTCCCGTTGCAGTCTCCCCGGTGACCATGACCGATGAGGCGCCGTCCGCGACGGCATTAAATATGTCGCTCACTTCCGCTCTGGTCGGAACCTGTCTGTGCTTCATTGATTCAAGCATCTGTGTAACGACCATAAAGTCCCTGCCCGACTCGCGACACACCGCGGAGATATATTTTTGGGCAGCGGGAAGTTCCCAAAGATCCATCGCGTTCCCCAGATCTCCCCGGGCGATGACGATCTCATCGCAGTGCGGGATAAGCTCTTCAAGCCTGTCTATCCCTGCCCGGTTTTCGATTTTCGCAATAAGACGTATATCCCCGCAGCCAGACGCATCAAGGGCGTCACGCACTTCGATCAGGTCTTCTTTACTTCGGACAAAGGGCTGC
>JAFOKI010000086.1 GCA_017419895.1 Eubacterium sp.
ACTCCGGTATTTGACGGAGCCAAGGAAGGCGACATCCGCAATCTCCTTAAGGAATGCGGACTGCCCGAGAGCGGAAAACTGAGACTGAGAGACGGCAGGACCGGAGAATACTTCGACAAGCCGGTAACCGTAGGCTATATGTACATGCTCAAACTTCACCACCTCGTAGAGGATAAGGTTCATGCGAGAAGCACGGGCCCGTACTCGCTGGTAACGCAGCAGCCGCTCGGCGGAAAAGCCCAGTTCGGCGGACAGCGTTTCGGAGAGATGGAAGTATGGGCGCTGGAAGCATACGGCGCCGCGTATACACTCCAGGAGATGCTGACGGTCAAATCCGACGACATCACCGGACGTGTCAAGACATATGAATCGATCGTCAAGGGCGACAACATCCGCGAGCCGGGTATTCCGGAATCGTTCAAAGTTCTCATCAAGGAACTCAGGAGCCTTGCTCTCGACGTTAAGGTCCTCGACAAGGACAACAATGAGATCGAGTTCAAAGAGAACGCCGGAATCGACGAGACATACGGCTCAGCTCTTACAGGACTCATTTCCGAACGCGAACGCGAAGCAGAAGTGCTTGAGTCTGCTGAGGAAGTAGGTATGTCCATCAAGGACGGTACCGATCTCGACGATCTGATCTAAGAAAGGGGAAATAGCTGTGGCTGAAAACACAAAAGGAATGTTTGTTGAATCCAACAATTTTGAGTCGTTACAGATCAAGCTCGCTTCCCCTGAGAAGATCCTGGAATGGTCTCACGGCGAAGTGACCAAACCCGAGACGATCAACTACAGAACGCTCAAACCGGAACCGGACGGACTTTTCTGTGAAAAGATTTTCGGACCGATAAAGGACTGGGAGTGCCACTGCGGCGCTTACAGAAACATCAGGTACAAAGGACTTGTATGCCCCAAGTGCCATGTTGAGATAACAAAATCAAAAGTAAGAAGAGAGCGCATGGGTCATATCGACCTCGCGACTCCCGTATCGCATATCTGGTATTTCAAAGGCACACCGTCCCGTATGGGCCTCGTGCTCGACATCGCTCCGAGGAACCTCGAAAGAGTTCTCTATTTCGCGGCTTATGTCGTGCTCGATCCGGGTGATGAAGCCACAACGGGTCTTGTTGAGAAACAGATCCTTTCCGAAATGGAATACCGTGAGCTCAGGGATAAATTCGATTTCCGCGCCGGAATGGGAGCGGAAGCGATCCGCGAGCTGCTTTGTAAGATCGATCTCGAGAAACTCTCAGCGGAGCTGAAGGAATCTCTCGTAAACGAGAAATCCCTGCAGAAGCGCACGAAGGTCACGAGAAGACTTGAGGCAGTTGAAGCCCTGAGACTTTCGAACAACCGTCCCGAGTGGATGATCATGGAAGTTATTCCTGTAATTCCGCCGGAACTGAGACCTATGGTACAGCTCGAAGGCGGACGTTTCGCGACATCCGACCTCAACGATCTTTACCGCAGGGTGATCAACAGAAACAACCGTCTCAAGAAACTCCTCGAGCTCGGCGCTCCCGACATCATCGTCAGGAACGAAAAGAGAATGCTCCAGGAAGCCGTTGACGCTCTCATAGACAACGGCAGACGCGGAAAAGCAGTCCAGGGATCCGGCGGAAGAAGCCTCAAGTCCCTCACGGATATGCTCAAGGGAAAACAGGGACGTTTCCGTCAGAACCTGCTCGGTAAGCGTGTAGACTATTCGGGCCGTTCAGTAATCGTAGTAGGACCGGAACTCAAGTTCTATCAGTGCGGCGTGCCTAAAGTAATGGCGCTCGAACTGTTTAAGCCTTTCATCATGAAAGAGCTCAGGGACAGAGAGATCGTAGAAACGATCAAAAAGGCCAAGACTTATGTCGAGACCGCGAGACCGGAAGTATGGGACGTGCTTGACGATGTCATCAAAGAACATCCTGTCATGCTCAACCGTGCTCCGACTCTTCACAGACTCGGTATCCAGGCATTCGAACCGGTACTGGTAGAAGGAAACGCGATCAAGCTTCACCCGCTCGTTTGTACGGCTTTCAACGCCGACTTCGACGGTGACCAGATGGCTATACATGTACCTCTTTCCGTTGAGGCACAGGCCGAGGCCAGATATCTGATGCTTTCGGTCAACAATATCCTTGCTCCGAAAGACGGCTCACCGATCACGACACCGACACAGGACATGATCCTCGGCGCTTACTACCTGACGTATCCTGGTACTGCGCAGCGCACTGTCGTTATAGATGGTGAGGAAGTCGTTCAGTACACAGAGGACGGTTTCAGCCCGGCTGAACTCGCGGACAGAGAAGCGGAGCTTGCTTCTCGCGAGAAGAAACGCAAATCGAGCGAGAAAAGCGCGCAGGCCGCAGTGGAAAGAGCCGCGTCCGGTGCTGAAAGAGCTATCAAACAGCAGGAACTCGACAGACTGATCGCTAAGAATGCTGAAGAAAGAAGACTTGACCAGATCCCGTATCAGCGTATCCCCGAACAGGGCGATGGTATGATCTTCACGGATCTCGACGAGATGCTCATGGCTTATGACAACGGTGAGGCCAAACTCCATGCCAAGATCAAGGTCAGGATGTACGCCGGAGAAGATGACAAGCGCGGAAAACTCGTTGAGTCAACCGTGGGAAGGTTCATCTATAACCGCGAGATCCCGCAGGACCTCGGATTCATAGACCGTGAAAAAGACAAGTATTCGCTGGAAGTCGACTTCCTGTGCGGCAAGAAACAGCTTGGTAAGATCATCGACCGCTGCTTCCGCAGACATGAAAACACCGGTACGGTGATCATGCTCGACTACATCAAGTCGATAGGATATAAATATTCAACAAAGTCTGCCGTCACGATCGGTATCGACGACATGAAGATACCCGAAAGCAGAGACCGCATCATCCAGAACGCGCAGAACTGGGTCGACAGGATCGATGGCGCGTACAGAATGGGTGTGCTCTCCGACAGCGAACGCTGGAGACTGCAGAAAGACCAGTGGGAAAAAGCGACCGACGATGTCGCGGATGCTCTCATGGAATCCCTCGAGCCGGACAACAACCTCAATATCATGGCGAAGTCCGGAGCCAGAGGTAACAAGAGCCAGATGCGTCAGATCGGCGGTATGCGTGGACTCATGGGTACTGCTACAGGTAAGACCGTAGAAATTCCTATCAAGGCAAACTTCCGTGAAGGGCTGAGTATCCTCGAATACTTCATTTCCTCCAACGGAGCCAGAAAGGGACTTACGGACACAGCTCTTCGTACAGCCGACTCGGGATATCTTACACGTCGTCTCGTAGACGTTTCCCATAACGTTATCGTAAGGGAATTCGACTGCGGCACCGATGACGGTATAGAAGTAAGTGAATTTGTTTCTGTCAGCAGCAATGGTTCTGAATCCACGATAGAGCCGCTCAGCGAGCGTATTGCGGGAAGAACCGCCGCAGAAGATGTGATCGATCCGGAAACCGGTGAAGTCCTTGCGGTCAAGAACGAGACAATCAGTGACGATGCTGCGCGCACGATTGAAAAACGCGGTATCAAGACTGTCAAGATCCGCTCCGTCATGACCTGCAGAAGCAAGATCGGCGTCTGCGCGAAGTGCTACGGAAGAAACCTGGCAACGGGAGAAGA
>JAFOKI010000087.1 GCA_017419895.1 Eubacterium sp.
AAAGACTTTGAAAAGGTCTGCGCTTACAGATCGCCTGTCGTCGGCGGAGTCGCGGATCTTCTGCTCAAGAATGGTTGGGAGCGTGTCTACGGCAAGAAGAAATCGATACCGAAAGTGTCTCAGCTCAAGCGCGGGGACGTGCTGGTCAACCGCCGCTCGCATATCGAGATTTATGCCGGAGACGGAATGGACGTAGGAGCACACGAGGACTATGACGGAGTGACAGGAGACTCCAGTGGCCGGGAGGTAAGCATCGCACGGACATGGTCGTTCTACAACGAGGTATACCGTTACAAAGGAAAATGATGAGTCAAAAGGCTGCCGGCCGCAAAAAGCGAACGGCGTGGCGGCAAAGATAAAAAATCCATCCGTTATTACATACGTTAATACATTGCAGATTTGCTTAGCATGAGCGCCTTTGCAGATTTGCCGGAATCTATCGGGCTGCCGGAAGACCTTCGGCAGCCTTTTCTGTTGCCGGGACAGCAGTATTAAATGCAGGGGTGTTTACAGTTGTCATAATATGTAACGGTATCTGCAACTCCATATGGAGATAATTGCTTTATTGTAGTATAATAGTAAAGTCAACTATTCGTCGGGAAAGAGGATACTTGAATGAACAGCAAAAAATATGACGGCGTGAATTATCCGGTACGGAACATTACGGATCTGAAAGATCTTTTCACATCCAGCATTTCGATGTTTGGAGATAATGCGGCTTATCTCATAAAAGATAAAAAAGCCGGAAAATACATGCCCATAACATACGAACAGGTCGGAAAGGATATGCTGGCTCTCGGCACCAAGTTTGTCGACATGGGGCTTGCCGGCAAGAAGATAGGCGTGATCGGCGAGACCAGGTATGAGTGGCTGGTCACGTATTTCACTGTGGTCAGCGGGGTCGGTGTGATCGTGCCTCTCGACAAGAATCTTCCGGAAGGCGAGTTGTTTGGACTCATCGAGAGATCCGGCATGAGCGCGATCGTATATTCACCGGTCGAGGCCAAGAAGATCGCCAACCTGAAGGAACAGGAAACATCCATTGAATACTATATTTCCATGGAAGCCGATCCCAAGCAGGAAGAAAACCTGAACTGGCACGACCTCGTCGACGCCGGCGCCGAGCTCGCGGCAGCAGGCGATACCAGATACAAGAATGCTGAGATCGATCCGGAATCGATGTCGACCCTTCTGTTCACATCAGGAACGACCGGCCTTGCCAAGGGCGTCATGCTGTCCCACAAGAACCTTGCGAACAACGTGCTGCAGCTTTCGCAGTATTTCAAGATTCCAGAGCCGGGCATCGTATTCTCGATACTCCCGGTACACCACGTCTACGCGATGACATGCGACATACTTACGACATTCTATCAGGGCAAAACGATCGCGGTCTGCGAAGGCCTTAAATATATCCAGAAAAATATGACGGAGGTCCACCCGAACGTCATGCTCGGTGTACCTCTCGTATTCGAGAAACTGTATAAAGGAATGTGGAAACAGGCTAAGCGCCGCGGCGAGGACGAAAAACTCCGCCGCGCTGTTGACCTGTCGAAACGTCTCGGGCTTTACCGCAACAAAGCCGCCGTCCGCCGCATGTTCAAGGCTATCCATCAGAGCTTTGGCGGCGATTTGCAGGTCTTTGTTGAGGGCGGAGCGGCCGCGGATCCCTTTGTTATCGAAGAATTCGAAGCCATGGGCATCAATATGGTCCAGGGTTATGGCATGAGCGAATGCTCACCGATCATCGCGCTAAACCGCGACAGATACAGAAAAGCCGGGCCTGTCGGCCAGCCCGTCCAAGGCGCCGAGGTCCGTATAATCGACCAGGACGAAGACGGCATAGGCCAGATCATCGTCAAGAGCCCGTCGGTCATGATGGGCTATTACGAGAATCCGGAAGCGACCGCGGAGACTATACGCGACGGGTGGCTCTATACCGGAGACCTCGGATATTTCGACAGCGAGGGCTTCCTGTACATCACAGGCCGCAGCAAGACTGTTATCGTAACAAAGGGCGGCAAGAACATCTTCCCCGAAGAGGTCGAAGAGATTCTCCTTAAGGATGAGCTGATCCAGGAAGTTGTCGTTCACGGCGTCGAAGACGAGAGAGTCGGAAACGTAATGATCACCGCTGACATTTTCCCGAATTACGCGCTTCTTAAGGAAACCGCGGGCGAAATGTCAAAGAGCGACATTTACCATTTCTTCCGTGACCGCGTCGACTCTATCAACGAGACGATGCCACCATATAAGCAGGTCAAGAGGATCAGCATCCGCGAAACCGAGTTCGTCAAGACCACGACGGGCAAAATCAAGCGTTTCGGCAACAAGCTTTCCGGAAGCGAGCTTTCGTCCGGAAGTATGGATTACCACGATCTCAAGCTCCTCGAACAGAGGCATGCCAAGGAACTCGTGCGCGCGATTGAAAAGTCCAAGGATCCGTATGTCCTTCACAGGTCACAGGTTCCGGTGACGGATGTCAAGGATCTGCTGGCTTTGTGTGCGGATAAGTACGGCAAACAGGTCGCATTTGAACAGAAATTCGGAAGGGACGACGAGTACCTTCAGATCACATACAAACAGGCAATGGCCGATATCGACGGACTCGGTACGGCGCTCCTCAACAGGGGATTTGACGGATGCGGCATAGCGGTTATCGGCGATGTTTCGTACCAGCACCAGATCTCCTTCCTCGCGGCTATGACCGGAGTCGGGACATCGGTTCCGATCGATGCATCTCTCAGCGCAGAAGAGATCGCAAGGCAGCTCGGAGTTGCCGGGGCTTCCGTTGTTATCTTTGAGGAAACGCTCAAAGATAAGATGAAAGAGCTCAAGCTTGCGGTAGGCGAGGATGTCAGGGCGTGGATTTGCTACGATGCAGACGACATGGCATCATTTACAAACGCGTTCCGTGAGATCGAGGATGAAGAAGGATTCATCCAGTGGCGTGCCCTCGTTGAAGAAGGAAAAGAACAAATCTCGCGCGGCGACAGACAGTTCGTTGACGCAAGAGTCCTCGCAAAGGATATCGCGGCGATCGTGTTCACCGCCGGTCAGAGCGGCGCGGCAAAAGG
>JAFOKI010000088.1 GCA_017419895.1 Eubacterium sp.
CGTCGTTTACTTCACCGGTAAGAACTCCGGCTTGAATGGCAGCTCCTACTGCTACGCATTCATCAGGGTTGATGCCCTTGAACGGTTCTTTACCTGTTTCTTTCTTGACTGCTTCCTGAACAGCAGGGATCCTTGTTGATCCGCCGACCAGGATGACCTTGGAGATATCACTGTTCGTAACGCCCGCGTCACGCATAGCCTTGTGCATCGGCTCGATTGTGCGGTTTACGAGATGTGCGGTAAGCTGATCGAATTTAGCCCTTGTGAGCTCTGTATCGAGGTGGAGAGGACCTTCAGCCGTTACTGTGATGAACGGCAGATTGATGTTGGTCGTCTGCGCACTCGAGAGCTCCTTCTTGGCCTTTTCAGCGGCTTCCTTAAGTCTTTGGAGAGCCATCTTGTCTGCTCTGAGGTCAACGCCGTGCTGCTGCGCGAATGTGTCCGCAAGCCAGTTCATAACTACGTTGTCAAAGTCGTCTCCGCCGAGATGTGTGTCGCCGTTTGTTGCGAGTACTTCAAATACTCCGTCACCGAGCTCGAGGATCGATACGTCGAATGTACCGCCGCCCAGGTCGTATACGAGGATCTTATGAGCGCCTTCTTCTTTATCAAGGCCGTACGAAAGCGATGCAGCTGTCGGCTCGTTGATTATTCTCTTGACTTCGAGACCCGCGATACGTCCTGCATCCTTGGTCGCCTGTTTCTGAGCGTCCGAGAAGTAAGCCGGTACTGTGATAACTGCTTCTGTTACCTTTTCACCGAGATACGCTTCTGCGTCGTTCTTGAGTTTTGTGAGGATCATCGCCGAGATGTCCTGCGGGGTGTAAGCTTTTCCGTCGATAGTTACGGTGTAGTCTTCACCCATGTGACGTTTGATCGACGCGATTGTTCTGTCGGGGTTGGTTACAGCCTGTCTCTTGGCTGTCTCACCGACGAGTCTTTCACCGTTCTTGGCGAACCCGACTACGGACGGGGTCGTCCTGTTACCTTCAGCGTTAGTGATTACTACAGGCTCTCCGCCTTCGAGAACTGCCACACAACTGTTTGTGGTTCCCAGATCTATTCCTATTACTTTTGCCATTTTACTTTCCTCCTAAGTAATTATTATCTTATTTATCGATACGGGCTTTGCCCGGATCAATCCTGTTAACGCCGCCCGGCGGGCAGCTTTGCTATATATCGATACGGACGTTCGTCCGGATCTTTCAGTTAATTGTTCACTCGCACCATTGCAGGCCTTATGACTCTGTCTTTAAGTTTATATCCCTTCTGCATGACCATCGTGACTTTTCCGCTCTCATATTCGTCGTTGTCATCGGTCAGCACCGCGTGATGGAAATTCGGATCGAAGTCCTCACCCAGCGGGTCAATCTCCTCGAGACCGGACTTGCCGAGCACTTCAGTGAACTGTTTGAAAATCAGATCCATGCCTTTCACATACGCCTCGTCGCTGCACTCCTGTGCCAGAGCTCTCTCGAAATTGTCGAGGACTGCGAGAAGGTCGGTCATTATTTTCTCGTTCGCGTACGCGTAGACGTCTGATTTCTCTTTCTCGACTCTCCGTTTATAGTTCTGGAAGTCGGCCATCAGCCTGAGATATCTCGCATTCAGCGATTCCTCTTCCGGACTCGGTTTTGCGGTTTCCTCAGCCTTCGCCTCTTCCGGCTCCTCATCCTCCGGTTCCGGCTCGGAAGCGATACCCGGATCGTCTTCTATATCTATCTCGATCCCATCTTCCTGCTCCTGCGTACCTGCCGTCTCTTCCATATCATCCGGCATCGTTTCAAAGCCTGCCGTTTCCGGTCTCTCTTCTGTCATCATTTCTATGTTTCCTCCTCCCCGCCTCCGCGAAGTTTGAATGTATCGTTCAGATTGTCCGTAAGGTACTGGACAATCGAAGTCACTTCATCGTATTGCATTCTCGTCGGTCCGATAACTCCGATTTTTCCAACGAACCTGCCGTTAACATGGTATGTCGCGGTTATCAGCGACACGTCCTTCATGTCTTCCCCGTTGTTTTCCGCGCCTATCGTTACCACCATGCCGTCATCTCTGTCGAGCAGCGTCTGCATCAGACGTTCTTTTCTGTCGAACAAAGATATGAAATTCTTGGCTCTCGACAGGTCAGTGAATTCCGGTATGTCGAAGATATTGCTCAGCCCGTCCATGTACAGGTTGACGTTCAGGAGATCCTCAAGCGTCCTCATGAAGTTCGGCATGATATTTCCGGCGAGTTTCCCCATGGCGCTCATATCAGTCTTGAGGTCGTCGATGATGTTGCTCGTGAGAACGTCTGTAAGAGTCTTCCCTTTATAATCAAACGTGAGGTTCTTGCTGATCAGGCTGAGAGCTTCGTCCGTGTACGGCTGGCCAAGCCGTACCAGTGTGTTCTGTGATTTTCCGCTTTCCGCGACTATCGTCAGGATCACGGATCTTTCATCCACAGGCATCAGGTTGACGAATTTGAGTTTATCTTCCGACTGCGTCGGCGTCAACGCGAACGACGCGAGGTTCGTTATCTCCGACAGAAGTTCTGCCGCATGCTGTATCGTCTTGTCGAACTCGTCGATATCGGCCCTGAGTTTTTCCTGTATCATGCTTCTGGAACTCTCGGGGATCTCTACCTTATTCATCATGCTGTTGACGTAGAGCCTGTATGCCTTATCTGACGGAACACGTCCCGCTGAGGTGTGAGGATGAGTCAGGTACCCCATCTCCTCGAGGTCACTCATCTCGTTCCTGATCGTTGCGGGGCTTATCGCGTTGTTGAATTTCCTTGCGAGAGTCCGGGAACCGACAGGCTCGGCAGTCCGTACATAGTCACCTATGATAGCCTGGAGTATTTTCAGTTTTCGTTCTGTCAATTCCATGTCTTTCTCCTTGTTAGCACTCATTAAGCCCGAGTGCTAATCACTAAATATAATGTACTCCCCTTCCATACGATTGTCAACATCTTTTATGTGTAATTATTGTGAAAAAACAAAGGCTTTTCTACACAAAAAAGACAGGAGATGATCTCCTGTCAAAGCAGTTTCAGTATCTGTCTTTTGTACGTCAGGAACTCGTCCGAAAGCTCGAAATCTTCAGGCCGCGGTCGCGGTTCTTTTATTACTATCTCGTTCTCGATCCTCCCCGGAGAACCCGTGAGAATGTAGATACGGTCGGACAGCAGGATCGCCTCGTCTATATCGTGCGTCACGAAAAGAGTCGAGAGATGTATCCTCTCCATGACTTCGAGATACCATTTGTGGATCTGCGACTTTGTTATCGTATCGAGCGCCGAGAACGGCTCGTCAAGGAGCGCCACATCCTGTGAGAACAGATAAGTCCTCAGCAGAGCGGCTCTCTGCCTCATACCTCCGGAGAGCTGCGCGGGATAACTCTTCTCTGTGCCTTCCAGGCCGAATTCCTCGAACAAAGCCGTCGCTTCCGCTCTTGCTTCTTGTTTCGGTACTCCGCGAAGAAGAAGAGGGAGCGCGACATTGTCCTGTATCGTCCTGTATGGGAGAAGCAGGTCCTTCTGGAGCATATAGCTTATATGCCCCGAAGTCCCCGTGATGTCCTCGCCGTTCAAATATACGTTTCCGCGGTCCGGTTTGAGCAGTCCGGAGATCACATTGAAAAGCGTGGTCTTGCCGCTCCCGCTCACTCCAAGCAAGCTGACCAGCTCGCCTTCCCTGAGCGAGATCGAAATGTTATCGATTATGGTTGCGCCGTCAAAGCTGACGCTGACGTTTTTTACTTCAAGTTTGTCCATGTTTACTCGGGCAGATAGTCGTTGCTGAATCCAGCGTTCTCGCCAAGTTTTTCTTCCGCGAGACCATTGTCATCGATCCATTTGTAGAATTTGTTCCAGCGTGCCGGATCGATATATCCCCAGGGTTTTCCGTCAGCGATATAGTAATTGGCAAGATACTTCTGGCTTGCCATAACAAGTTCTTCACTGTCCTGAAGCTCAGGATTGGCTTCCATAAGGGCATATGCTGAACCCTCCGGATCGTTGACCGCGTCCTGATAGCCTTTTGAGAGCGCTCTGAGGAATGCTTTTGCGGTATCGGCGTTTCCTGCGAGGAACTCATTGTTGGCGATAAGTACCGGTGTGTAGTAATCGAACGTGTCATCGAGGCTTGCGAAATCCCAGTAGTTCACATCGACTCCTGCCTGCTCGCACGCGATGCCTGCCCAGCCCCAGAATACCCAGATAGTATCTACCTGTTTGGTGCTGAGACCTGTTGCTTCGTCCGTAACGAGAGCCGGTATCAGTTCGACCTGACTGAAATCTCCTCCGTCATCCGTTACAAGTTTCTTGAGCATCGCCTGCTCGATCGGCATTTCCCATGTCGCGTAATTGTGTCCGGCCATACCTTTAGGCGATGTGATCCCGTCTTCCTTCCTGGATATGATACCGGAAGTGTTGTGCTGCATCATTGCGGCGATCGCGGTGATCGGAAGTTTCTCGCTTCCTGTTATCGCGTTCGCCATGGTGTCCTGGGCGTCGATACCGAACTCGGCTTTTCCGGAAGCGACGAGTGAAGCGGAGCCCGCATCGGGCGGCTGCACGACCGTTACGTCAAGTCCTTCTTCTTCAAAATAGCCTTTTGCGAGGGCTACATAGATGCCTGTATGATTCGTGTTGGGCGTCCAGTCGAGTGCTAACGTGACTTTCTTGAGCGCATCCGAATAGTCCTCTGACACTGGTTCAGGTTCGCCCTGGCTCGCGCACGCCGCAAGGGTCAGCACCATTAACGCCGCAAGCACTGCTGCAATAGTTTTCTTAAGCATTTTGTCTCCTTTTCCGGCGAGAGCCGGCTTTGTCATATGATCACTCACGTTTATCAAAATTACGGTATGGCATGCACTTCTTTTCAGCAACGTTCACGACGAGCATCAGTAGAAGCGATACTACCGATATCAATATGATCACGGCGAACATTTTGTCGAAGGCGTAAGCCTTTTTGACTCTGGTCATGTACACTCCGAGGCCGTTGAAACCGCCGAGCCATTCGCTTATGACCGCGGATACGATCGCGTAGGCGGCAGCTATCTTGAGCCCTGAAAAGAATTGCGGAAGAGCCGACGGGAACTTGATGTAGCGGAAGATCTTCCACTTGCCCGCGCCCATCGATTTAAGAAGAGCGACTGAGTCTTTGTCTACCGACGCAAATCCGCCGAGAAGGCCTACGGTTATCGGGAAGAATGTCGCGAGGACGATCAGGATGATCTTGGGCTTCATCTCATACCCGAACCAAAGCACGAGCAGCGGCGCGATCGACACTGTCGGTATAGTCTGTGTCACAACAAGGATCGGGTAGACAGCGCGCCTTATGATATCGAACGCATCCATGAATACCGCAAACAGGAAGCCGAGCACCGTTCCTATCACAAGCCCGTAAAAAGCCTCCTGGAGCGTTACTCCGGCGTGTCCCATCAGAAGCCCGAAGTCCTTGATGAACGCCTTCACTACAGCTACGGGCGAAGGCAGCATGAACGGCGGTACGAGCCCGACCGAGCACACGAACTGCCAAATAGCAACCAAAGCCGCCAGCGCGATCAGCGCCGGGCCGTGGTCTGACAGCAGTTTCGATATCCTGCTCTTCTTCGTTTTACCCGTTATATTTGCCATTTTTCCTTCCCGCTCAGTCATCCAGATGATGCTTGGTGACTTTCTTGTCTATTGTTAGGATCTCGCCTTCCGGCTCATATTCGACCTTGATGAATGCCGAAACCTTGGGTGCGCCCGCTCTGATCGCCACGTGCTGGCACTCTTTCACGATATCC
>JAFOKI010000089.1 GCA_017419895.1 Eubacterium sp.
AAGCGGAAGCGTTCCGTGTACTCCTGAAACAGGCGGTCAGGCTTGGCGGTCATGATGAAATGAACAAAATCGTCGGACTGGAAAGATCCATACTCGAAAAAGTGAAGTTTTTCAGTTTGACCTGCAATATGGAGCGCGAGGCAGCGATTACAGCGCATAACGGTTTGGAATGCAGTGCCCGATAAATCGGGATTGCAGATATAGTAGAGAAGGGAGAATGCAATGGAAAAGTATTCGAAACCTGTAATGGAAGTTGAAGAGATCAAAGAAGAAATCATTCTTGCCAGCGGCGATCCTGTCATATCAGATCCGACGCTCGATTGATTCAGGAAAGGGAGTATCATGGAAAAATACGAAAAACCCAGAATGGAAGTTGACATGATCAAAGAGGAAATCATACTTGCCAGCGGAGAACCTGCGGGTTGCTGCGATGGCAGATGTGATACGGTAGGCTGATCAGTCGCTTTATTGTACTTAAAGTCTCTGCAGGGTGTCTGATACCCTGCAGCGGCTTGTTGTCGCTTTGGATCCGAAATGACAGAAAAGGAGCGTACGTGCTTTGAAAGAATTGTGGCCGGCGGATCCTTTAGCCTTGAAAGTGGTCCCGCCTCAAACGGCTGAGGAAGGGAAGGCATATAAGTTGTCACAGTTTGCCTTTCCATTTGAGGTTTGCGGGCGGACCTTTCTTTTTAATGCTCTCACGAGACAGTGCCTTGACATGGAAGGCCAGGATGTCCCGGGAGCTCCTTTTGTTTTTGCGGGAAAAGACAAAGGCAGTCTGGCGGAAGCGCTCATAAAAACGTGTTTTCTGGTTTCTGAAGACCGCGATGAATGTGCTGTCTACGAAGGCGCGATACGTGTTCTCCGTATCATAAGAAAAAAGCCGGGGTACGGAGTCTATACGATACTTCCCACGACATCATGCAATGCGCGATGTGTTTACTGTTTCGAGGAAGGAATGGAGCATATCACCATGACTCCGCAGACAGTGGATAAAGTCATCTCATTCATTATTTCCACGCATGGAACGAAGCAGCCTGTAAAAATCACATGGTTCGGTGGCGAACCGCTCCTTTGCCGTGATATCATAAGCAGTATCTCGGCGGGGCTTACAGATGCGGGGATCGCGTTCGAGAGCACGATGATAACGAACGGGAGCCTGATAGACGGCAAGACGGCTGATCTGATGACGGGACTATGGAACTTGAAATCAATACAGCTTTCCATGGACTGCGCGGAAAAAGAATACATCCGGCGCAAGAATTACTATAACTACCATGATGAATACCATAGTGTGATACGAGCAGCCGGTGAAATGGCGAAGCGCGGCATAAAAGTCGTGGTGCGCTGCAATGTGGATGAGGGGAACATGGGCGATATGGAAGAATTTGTCCGTGACCTTGACGATGCGATCACTGACAGGGAGAATGTTTCAGTGTATTTTCTCCCGCTTTATGAAGTCCAGGCGCTCAAAACCGGTTCAAGTGTATGGGCAGCCTGTACAGCAGGTGAGAGGCTGCTTAGGGATCGTGGGTTCAAAACCAGAAGCGGATTGCGCGTGCGCAGGCTGAAAACCGTGTATTGTATGGCTGAAGAGCCTGATAACTCTGTCGTTATAGCCCCGGACGGGACTTTGTACAATTGCGAGCACTGTCTTGAAAGCGGGGTGCTCGGAAATGTCAGGGAAGGCATTATCAACAAAGCTTTCATCGAAGAACTGGGTGAACCGGAGCCGGCAGAGGAAAAATGCAGGACATGCACATTCCTTCCTGAATGCATGACGTTTTCCGGATGTCCGGTCAGAAAAGCGGTCTGCAAAGACCAGCAGAGCGCGTGGCTTACGGAAGCTCTGAAAATCGAAGTAATGGAAAGGATATCCGGCACCGGCCGGGACAGCGCCGCGGATGAGAACGGCAACGGGATCATCTGCTGACAGGAGATATAGCTTATGAAACTAAAACCAGATTTTATAACTCAGGACGTTGACGGCACACAGTTTCTCATTTCGGTGGGGCTGGAATCCTTCAGCGGGATCGTAAGGAGCAATAAAACAGCTGCTTTTATCGTTGACTGTCTTAAAGAAGAAACTACGAAAGAGCAGATTGTGGATGCGATGTGCGCGAAATATGATGCGCCAAGGGAGACGATCTCGGAAGACGTGCAGGAAATACTGGATAAACTGAACGGGATCGGCGCGATCGAAGAATAATGACTTTTGAAGAGTTGCTTAAGCGTGACGGGAAGTTCGTCTACAAAGGCAAAGGCGTAAGCATGCGTCCGATGCTGAAAAGGGCGGATGATCTCGCGATCATAGAAGTGCCGGAGAAAAAGCCGGGACCGATGGATGTCGTGCTGTACAGGCGCGGCGACAAATACGTGCTTCACCGGGTGATAAAAGTCCGCGGCGACAAGTATTTGATACGCGGCGACAACACGTTTTCGCTTGAACCGGTACGGGAGAGCGATATAATCGGCGTGCTTACCGGGTTTACTCATAATGGCAAACGGTACTCAGTAGAGGATAGGACGTACCGCTTCTATTCACGTGTATGGAATGCCGCGTATCCTGTTCGTCATGGAGTATTCGGGCTGAAAAGACTTGGAAGGAAACTTTCCGGAAAACAGGTTAGTTCCGGGAGTGCAGCCGTACCGCAGGATGTGCCTGACGTGAAGGCCGGTATTGATGTGGTAAATCTTGTCCGCTGCGCGCTTTGTTCGGAGACACCGGACATGACAAAGTTCTCAGACATTGACACGCTGTACAGAATCGCTTCGAAGCATCTTATCACCGCGGCAGCTGCACCTGCACTGGCAAAGGCCGGCGTCAGGGACGAGCGCTTCAGCATGGCGGCTGCCGCTGCCATGAGAAAGACCGCAATGTTCGAGCACGCATGGAAAGAGATCGCCGGAAGGTTCGAATCTGAAGGCATCCGGTACATGCCGCTGAAAGGCGCGATTCTTAAAGATTTGTATCCGAGATACGGCATGAGGGAATTCGCGGATCATGACATACTCTTCGATCCCGACCGCGCAAAAGACGTAAGGACGATAATGACAGAACTGGGCTACAGCACCGAACGGTTCGGTTCGAGCCATCACGACTGTTATTATAAAGAGCCTGTCCTCAACTTCGAGATGCACAGGACTTTGTTCGATGTCGGAACAGAGCAGCGTATCCGTGACTACTATAAAAACGTATGGGAACGTCTTGTTCCAGACGAGGGCAGGGAATACGGGCATCATTTTACACCGGAAGATTTCTATATCTACATGATCGCCCATGAATACAATCATTACAGCAAAGGCGGCACCGGACTCAGATCGCTTCTGGACACATACATTTATCTCGGAAAGATGGATCTAGATATGGGATACGTGGAGGCCGAGACCGAAAAACTCGGTATCTCAGGGTTTGAAAAAAAGAACCGCGGTCTGGCATTCAGGTTGTTCGGCGGAGAAGAATTGACTGAAACAGACATGGAGATGCTCAGGTACATGTTCACTTCCGGCGTTTACGGCAAAACCGAAAATAAAGTGGGCAACAGAGTAAAGATGTTCGGAGGCGGTACTCGCGGAAAGATCAAATATCTTGCCGACCGCATTATGCCTCCGATGAGTACGATAGAGAGCGCGTATCCGTTTTTTAGCGAGCATAAGATCTTTCTTCCGGCGCTGCCGTTCGTGCGGCTGGGAAAAGCTTTGACGGTAAGGCGAAAGTCCGTTATATCTGAATTAAAGGCGCTTACAAAGAACGATACCGGGAGACCGGATAAAAGTGAATAAACTCGATAAGCTATCATAATAAAGGGGAGGAAAACAAAATGAAAATCACCGCACTTGAGACTGTACAGCTTGCGAAATTCCCAAGACATCTCTGGGTGCTTGTTCACACGGACGAGGGAATCACGGGCATAGGCGAAGCTTACGACAAAGTCGAGCTGACCAAATCGGCCATCCTCAATTTCTGTTCGGAAGTTATCCTCGGTAAAGACCCGCTGGACAATGAGATACTCTGGCAGCAGATGTACGACAGCGCAAACTACACAGGATATTCAGGCGCTGAAATGAGAGCGATCGGAGCTATCGACATCGCGCTTTGGGACATCAAGGGAAAAGTCGCGAACATGCCTGTTTACAAACTGCTCGGCGGCAAGACTCAGGAAGCATTGAAAGTCTACAACACATGCATCAGCTTCGGTGACATAAGGGACAGAGAGTGGTTCCTGAACGATGCCGGCGGACTCGCGCAGTCGCTCCTCGATGAAGGTATTTCTGCCATGAAGATCTGGCCGATCGACCAGCTTTCCGAGCGTTACAACGGCCAGAATGTCCACAGGGACGCGATCAAGAAGGGGCTTGAACCGTTCAAAAAGATCCGCGACGCTGTCGGAAGCAAGATGGAGATCGCACTCGAGATGCATTCGCGCTGGAACATCCCGATGGCAGTTCGTATTGCGGAGGAACTCGAGCAGTACGATCCGATGTGGTTCGAGGATCCGATCCTGGTAGATGACGCGAGCAATATCGCTACGCTCAGAAGCCGCATCAATCTGCCGATCCTCGCGAGCGAACGTTACTACACAAGGTTCCAGTTCAGACCGCTCCTCGAGATGTGCGGCTGCGACATAATAATGTTCGATATCGGCTACAGCGGAGGTATCACCGAGTGCAAGAAGATCGCCGGAATGGCAGACGCTTATCGTCTTCCGGTCACAACGCACAACTGCGGTTCACCTCTCATGACCAACGTCTGCGCGCAGCTCCTGATCAGCTGCCCGAACTCCACCGTAATGGAAACGGTTCGTTCGCACTACAGACTCTTCGATATGTTCGAAGAAGGCGTAGATATCCGTGAAGGACATATCTATGTAAGCGACAAACCGGGATTCGGCATGACGATGAAGAAAGAATATCTCGATGCTCCCGACACGATCCGCGTCAAGAAAGAAGCTGTCGGTGACAGCCAGCTCTTCGCGGTAACAGGCGACCCGTGGGCAGTATCCCCTGGCGATGACAAAGCGGGACGTATAGTTATTAAAGTGGATTGATCGCTTAAAAAAGAGTGGGCTGCCGCGCTTGGATGCGGCAGCCTCTTTTTTGATGCATATACTTATTGATTTGTTATCCGCGGAATTCCTGCAGGAGCGCTGCGAGAGTTTCGACATCTTCTTTTTCGATACCGTAATGCGTCACGAATCTGACTACATTGCCGGTCGGATCCCCGATGATTATACCGCGCTCGATGAGCCACGGCTTGAGGTCCGTAAGGTTTTCCCAATCGAACGATGCGAATACCATATTGATCTGGACGCTTTCCATGTCGACGGTCACGCCGGGGATATCCGAAATCAAATGTGCGAGCAGTTTGGCGTTGTCGTGATCGTCCGCGAGGCGCTTTGTCATATCGGTGAGCGCGAGGATCCCGGCTGCCGCAAGGATGCCGGTCTGGCGCATTCCGCCGCCTACCATCTTACGGTTTTTTCTGGCGCGGGCGATGAATTCCTTGCTTCCGGCGATCACGCTGCCGACAGGTGCGCATAGCCCCTTAGACAGGCAGCAAGACACGCTGTCGACACATTCCGTTAGTTCCCTGACGTCGACGCCAAGCGC